>DATFZT010000127.1:0-17983 GCA_035314185.1 Terriglobales bacterium | reverse complement strand
TGTAATGGCAACGATGTTTGGCCGTTTCGAAATTCAGAGTGAGCTTTCCAAGTCAGAGACCGCCATGATTTATAAGGCGATGGACTCGGAAACCAATCAGGTCGTGGCGCTCAAGACGCAAAGTCTGGAGCCGCTCGGCGACCGTGCGGACGCGTTTGTGGAGGCGCTGATTGCCGAGGGCGAGAGCGCACGCGAACTCGTCCTCCCGAATATTGTTCTGCTCTACGGCGCAGGCGAGATCGACGGCCAGTTCTGCGCGGCGATGGAGTACATACAGGGCAACAGCATCGCCACCATGTTGGCGCGCAAAGAAGGCTTTTCCATCTGGGATCTGCTCGACATTACGCGCCAGGTTTGCGGCGCACTGGAACATGCTGCCGCGAAGGGCGTCACCCATTATTCGCTGGAGCCCGCGAAGATCATGGTGCAGTGGGACGGGATGGTCAAAATCCTGGGCTACGGCATCTCCAAAATGAGCCTGATCGATTTGGGAACCGAAAGAGGTTTGGGGCGGCTGCTGCCCTACTGTTCTCCGGAGCAGACACGCGGAGAAGCTCTTGACCTGCGATCGAACCTGTTTACCTTAGGCACGATTCTGTACGAAATGGTGGTTGGGCGACTGGCTTTCGATGGCGCAGATCCGGCTACGCTCGCCAGCCGGATTCAGGATGACACGCCCGCTGTTCCGTCTTCCGTGAATCCGAAGATTCACCCGGCGGTAAGTTCGCTGATTATGAAGGCGCTGGCGAAAGATCCGGCGGAACGTTATCAGAGTGCGCGCGAACTGGTGGATGACCTGGAGAAGTGCAAGGAGAACAAGAAAGCCGCTGGCGATGCCCGGAGGCCGACGCAGGCGCCCAAGGTTGAGGTGAATGCCGCGGCTCGTGCGGCGGCGGCCAGCAAGTTTGCGTCGGCGCCGTCTGAGGCGTCCGCGGCTTCCGCTCCCTCAGTTGCGCCTAAACCGGTTGCTCCGGCTCCTCCTCGACCGGTTGCACCTCGGCCGGTTCCACCGCGATCTGTTGCACCTGGGCCTGTTGGATCTGGATCTGTTCCATCTGGAGTTTCGCCGGCCAAACCGCCGGCAGTTGAAAACAGAGCCAGTGCGGCCGCTGCGGGCGCGGGGAGTGTAGGCGGCGCCAGGCGCCTGCCGAATCCGAACCCGGATGCGAGTTTTGGTTCGAAATCCGATCCGGGCCTGGGTTCGAGCTATGGGTTGAAATCGGACGCAAAATCCAATGCTGGCTTTGGTTCGGACCTGAGCTCGCAGCCCATGGGCGAATTTGAAGTCAGCGGTGCCGAATCCGAGGCTGCGTCCGGCCCGGTCTTATCGGCCGCGGTGGTAGAGCCGGAAACCGAGCCGGAGTCGCCGCGCGTGGCCGTCGATCCAATGATGTCCGAGCCGGTGGCGAGTTCAGCGGGCACAAGTTTTTCTGACATGGCAGAGATGCCTCCGCTCAAGGAACCAGTTTTGCCGCCTCCCGTTCCCGAGCCGATTGCGGCGCCGCGGCCGACGGTGCAGTTCAATCCACGGAAAACAGAAGAGAAGCCAAGAATCCAGCCGCGGGAAGTCGCGGGGAAGGCAATGAAGGAAATCGCCACGGTTCCGCCGCGGCTGATGCTCTATTCGATCCTGGGCGCGGTGGGACTGATCCTGGTGATTGTGATCTATCTGTTTTTCCATGTCCGGTCGGAAGACGATGGATCGACCGCTGCGCCGCAGCCGACGAAAGCGGCAAAAGCAAGCGCAGACGAGCCGGTGGAACAGGCTCCGGTGGCGCCGCGAGCGGAGAATCCGCATCCTGCGGTTGCGCCCATTACGGAAGCTCAACCGAGCCTGACGGTACGGCAAGTCGAAAAGCGCAACGCGAGCAATCGCCGGAAAGCTCCGGCCCCGGCGCCGGTCGTGATTCCAGGCCAGGCCATGATTGACTCGACTCCACAGGGCGCGCAGTTTCAAGTTGACGGGAGAAGCGATCCGTCGTGGATTACGCCGTTTACGGTGGTGAACCTGGGTCCGGGGAAGCACGTGGTATCGGTAAGCAAGGCCGGCTATTCGTCCGACATACGGTCGGTTGAGGTTGCGGCGGGCAGCAAATCATCTTTGGTTCTTCATTTGTCACCGATCAATGCGCTGATGGTGGTGAACAGCACGCCGGCTGGCGCCAGCGTCATTCTGGACGGCAAGTCTACCGGGCGAGTAACCCCGGCGCAGTTCGCCGTGGAAAAAGGAAGCCACACAGTTCTGTTGCGCAAGCAGGGATACCTTGACGAGACCGCCACTGCGGATCTCAGTCCGGCGCAGAATTTCCAGTACTCGCCCGCGCTGCGAGCACTGGGCAATGTTGAGGAAATGCGTACGGTCGGCAAGTTCAACAAGATGTTTGGACGCGGCGTAGACGCTACGGCAGGGATGGGCGCCATCAGCATTCACACCCAGCCGAAAGGCGCGCAGATCGCCATCAACCAACGACTGCTGGAGAAGTTGTCGCCAGTCGACGTCATGCTGGGACCGGGGAATTACATCGTGGATATCACGCTGACCGGTTTCAAGCCGGTGCGCAAGGTCGTCAACATCGACAAAGGCGGCAAGACCGCAGTCGACGAGATTATGGAGCGGGAATAGGCAGCGATAGGGCTGGCTCTGGTGTGGCGCGGGCGTTCCGTCCGCGCTTTTCCCCTTTATAACTGATAAATCGAAGCCTGGTCAGGAATGATCCGCCATCCGGCCCTCAATAGCGTGTAATCTGGTGGCAGCGGTTTCCAGCCGCCTGTCGTTTAAAGCCGCCAGAAAATCACAGCGTGCGGTTTCAGGTGTGTGTAGGACAGGCTGAGGCAAGAGGGAGTGGATTGTGTCTTCGCAGCCCATGCCGGGCAGGGTGAGTCCCGATCTGTTGCAGGCTCTTCGCAGGATCAAGTCGGTTCAGTTGTTCCCCAAAGGCGCCACGCTGTTCCAGCAGGGCTCCGCGGTCGCGGGCGTTTACCTCGTGGAGAGCGGCGAGGTTCGCGTCCTGCTGCCGTCCGGCCAGAGACAAAAGCAGCTTCTGGAGGTCGTCGGGCCTGGAGCTATGCTCGGGCTGAGCGAGAGCATGACCGGGGAAAAGTACCGGATTACGGCTGAAGCGGGCGAGCAGACGAGGGCGGTTTTCATTCCGCGCAAGGAGTTCCTGGAGTTTCTGCGGGAGCACGGCGATTTCTGCATGCAGGTGGTGCGGCTGTTGAGCGAAGACTTGCACGGCCTTTACCACAAATTCCGCAGCATTAGTGCGCATCCGGGGCGTCCGCGGCACCGGGCGCTGGATGAGCAACTGAACTAGCTGTCAGCTCTCAGTTATTACACTCGGGCTAAGCGGGCTTCATCCAGACAAACCACATCCAGACAAACCACATCCAGGCAAACCACATCCAGACAAACCACACATGACTGACACTGCTGGCGTTTGATTTTGCTGAGGGCTGATAGCTGAGAGCTGACAGCTGCTTTTCTAGTTTGCCTTGAACTTGACGGTGATTTGCGTCTCGATTTCAACCGGCTGGCCATCGAGATAGTAGGGCTTGTATCTCCACTGGCGGACAGCTTCTACCGCAGCGTGCGCTAGAACGGCGTTTCCACTGAGTACTTTCACATTGGTGACGCTGCCTTCTTTGTTGATGGTCGCGTCGATCTCCACTGAACCCTCGGTATGGACGGCGAGCGCGGCTGGCGGATACTTTGGCTGCACCCGTTTGATCAGAAGTCCCTGGGAAACGCCCTGGGAAACCTTGATCGTTTCCAGTGAAGGCTTGGGAAGACTGGGCGATACCGCCATCAATCCGCTCAAGTTGCTGTCGGGTGTGGTTGCGTCGGCGATCGGGCTGGGGAGCTGAGGCGCGGAATCCTCGGATTGAGCCTTCGTTTTGGTTCCCGCGGCGGTCGACTTCACGAATATGGGTGCGGAATTGGGTTTCTTTGCTCCCGGCTCAGCATCAATCGCGATCCGAGGCGCCGGAGAATTACCGGAGGCGGCCGACGGTTTGTCGAGCGGTATGGCGGCAGTTGTTTTGGGAGCCAAGGCTGAGGTTGCGGTACCCGCCAGGTCGGCTGCGCTCGTCGAAGGCGCGGGAGCAGGCGCAGGCTGAGCGGAGCTCTGCGGCGTACTTGGCGCACTTATTGGTTGCGGAGCTGGGGCTGTGCTGGACTTGCCAAACTTTCCATAACCCACGTAGCCGAGTGCGGCCAGAGCCAGGAGAACTACGGCTGCGATCAGGACTTTTTTCTTGACGCCCGATCCTCCGGAATCTTCTTCGCTGAATGCGGAAAAAGACGGGGCGTTGCCTACATAACCTGACATCGAAGTTGAAGTTGAAGTTGAAACGGCGCCGTGCGATGGCGCGGAAGACTCCGACGCAGCGACCTTGTTTCCTTTCTCTTTTGCGGACGGAGCAGTCACTTCCTTGGCCGGGGCCGGTGCTGCGGCTGATCCGCGGGCAGGCGTGAAAGCGGATCTGGAATTTTGGGCGGCAGCAGACACGGCAGCCGCATCGTAATTGCTGACTCCGTCGTGCTTGGTTGCGTCCAGCCTGGTTACTGCCGGGACAGCCGGCTGCCAGGTTTCTTCCGACGATTCAACCGCGATAAGCTCGGGTTGCGCTGCATGCGCGGGAATAAGTTCCGGCTCGCTCTCAACCTGTACAGATGCAGCTATGGCTGGAATCGCTGGCGACAGCGGATCTTCAATTTCAAATTCGGAAGAGATTGGCGGCGAAGCAATCTCTGCGGCGCCTCGACTTGCCGGTGACGTGCCGACGGATGCGGGAGCTGTTCTTGCGGGTGCTGCTAGGGCCGGCGCGCCGGCGCCAGCAGCGTCAGCGTTCTTGCGCAAGAGGCCGCGCGCCACTCGAAGCGTTCCCTTGGCCTGCTCCACGTTGATCGGCTTGGTGAGCACAAGGTTGGCGCCGATGCGGTAAGACTTGGCCACGCCCGCCTGTCCTAAGACTAAGGCGATGGCCAATGAGCTCTGATTGGAACTGGAATTTCTGGCGCTCTTGAAGAGCAGCGAAGCGTTCTGCTCGTTCTCGCAGTCCACGACGATGGCGTCGTAACGCTGGGTCATCAACTTCTTGACCGCAGCAAAAGGTTCATGAACCGGCTCAACGGCGAAGTCCAGTTCGGTGAACACCTGACTTACGACGCGAGCCAGTTTTTCATCGGGACAGAAGAGTAAAGCTTGGTAACCCATAATGAGGCCATCCTAGGTAATGTGGTGGGTACCAGCAAGTTACGGGAGTAATTGAACGGAGGTCGATGGTCGCCGGTCGGTGGTCGTTCGCGGCTCGATGGACCACTTTGAGCACAGGCACCCGTCGACTAACGACCAACGACTAACGACTAACGACTAACGACGTTCTGGCGCCTGCTGAAAGTCGACGATCACGACGGTCTGGAAGGGCAGAGCCTTTCCGTTGCGCAGGTAGGGCCGATAGCGCCACTGCTTCACGGCTTGGATCGCGGCGCTTGCCAGGGTCGCGTCGCCCTCGACCAGTCGCACACCCTCAACCTTGCCGTTCTCATTAACGATCTCCTTGAGGACAACCGTTCCATCCGCTCCCCCGGAGCGTGCTTCAGCGGGATATTTCGGTGGAACGCTCCGCATCAGCCGCTTTTCCGCACCCTTGGAAGAGAGAATGATCGCCGTGCTCTCACCGGGCAGTTCGGTGTTGGACGGAGCTGCCGAGGCGGCGTCTTTCTTGCTGTCGCTGGGCTTGCTGGCGTCAATTTTGATGACCACGGGTGCAGCTGGGTTTGTGGCTTTGGAAGTTGGCGGCGCAACGGGCGAGGCCGGAGTCGCTGCCGACGCGACAGGAGCGGTCGCAGCGGCTGAAGTGGTTGCGGAAGCGGGGACCGATGATGGGGTCTGATTCGGGTCGGTTGACGATTCCGGTGTAGTGGCAGAGGTTGTGGCCGGAGCCGGAGGCTTTGCGGGATTGATTACTGGGGCGGGCGTCGGTTGGAGATGCGCCTGCGCCATTCCGGCGAGGGCCAGCACGCGATCGATCTGCGGTTGGGCGATTTCGCGGAATCCAGGTTCATAGATCCATGCAGCATAGAAGCCGGCAGCGGCGAGCGCGAGTATGAGCAACCCCACCAGCGCGCCGCGCGGTTTTTGCTTTTGCTGGTAGGCCGAAAAGACCGGGGCGTGAGCCTCGGCCGCGCGTCGATTGGGCGCGGCTTTGCGCGGTTCCGAAGTTTTCTGGTCGGATTCTTTCTGGTCTGACGCTTTCTGGTCCGAAGCTGCCAGATTCGAAGTTTCCAGGTTCGAGGCTTCCAGTTCCGATTCTTCCAGTTCCCGGAGCACGGGATCGTCGGACGGTGTTACCGGGGGCGTAGGTTTCGAAGGTGCCGCTTTTGGAGCAACTGGTGCGGCATCGATTTCATCTTTATTTTTATCTTTATCCAAATCCAAATCCAGAGCGGCATGCATCCTGGCCTTGACGGCTGCCGCCGAGAGCGCTGCGGGCGCGGGGCTGGGAACGAAGCTGGGAACGGGTTCCGCAAAATTGGTCAGTTGCGAAGAAGCGGCCGCGGCGGCGTGCGCGCGTGGTTCGGAGACAACCGCGCTGGGCGTGGCTGCGCTGGGCGTTGGTGCGACGGAGAAGGCCGGGCTCACGGGCGGCGCGGGAACGCTCTCGCTGGGCGGGACATCCTTTCGCACACGGCTGACGGCGGCGCGGATGGTGCTGCGGGCCTGGTCTTTCGCAACCGGCTTGGTCAGAATCAATTCCGCGCCCAGGCGAAAAGCCGTGGGTAGACCGGCGCGGCCATCGACGATGGCGATGGGGACCGGGTTGTTGCCGTTTTTTCCGCGACGGCAAACGTCGAAGATCAATTTGGCTGCCGGAAGATTTTCGCAATCGACCAGCACCAGGTCGAAGCTCTGCGAGTTGAGTTTTTGGGCAGCGGATGCCCCGTCCAGGGGACGCTCGCAAGTTACTGACATTTCTTCTAAAACGCCAGTAATCGAGCTGACTGCCTGGTCATCGGGCGACAAGAGCAAAGCATGGGGCATGGCTCTCCCATGCTAGAAACCGCCGTCCAAAGCCGCAAGTTACCGGGGTAAGGGCTGCCACGTGCCGCCGGTGATCGCCGGTGATATCGGTGCCCGAAGCGCAAGGTGCAACCACGGGGATCACAGGGTTTCACCGGGAAGACACGGGGGAAGGCAGGCTGGATTCGGCTCAGACAGTGGGTGGTTCAGGTCGTCTTCTGGGGCTTTCCGGTCGCCGACTCGGGGGGAGGATAGACAATCGAGCCGCGAAGGGCGGACTTGTCGGCTGGGGCAAAATCGGGGAAGGGCAACTGGTGTTGGTCGCGCCATTGCTGGACCTGCTGTTCGGCGGCGGCGGCTTTCTGCCTGTCGAGGCCGGAATCGCGCGAGAGGTATAAGGTCTGCGAGGGGAAGGCGAAACCGCTGCCCGATTTTTCGACGATATCCATGATCCGCAGCAGGAGGTCTTCGCGGATGGCAATGAATTCGGTGGAGTCGCGCGTGAGGACGTAGCTGGAGATTTCCAGGCGCAAGGCGCTGTTGTCGAAACTGGCGAAGCGGATGCTTGCGCTGTCGCTTTCGACTTTCGGGTGCTGGTACAACATGCGGCGGATTTCAGCCAGAAGATAGCGGAGTTGGTCCGCCGTGGTCTCACATCGGATCGCGAGTGCGGGGTTGAACTGAATTTTGTCGCGCCGGGTGAAATTTTCGATGTTCATGGTGGCGAGGGCGCCGTTGGGAATGGAGAGCTCGGTGCGTGCGTCGGTGCGGACGCGGGTGGAGCGCAGGCTGATGTCTTCCACGGTTCCGGTGCGATCGCCGAAGCGGCAGTAGTCGCCGACGCGGATGACTTCGTCGGCCAGGACGGAAACGCCGCCGAAAAGATTTTCGAGTGTTTTCTGGGCGGCGAAGGCGATGGCAATGCCGCCGATGCCGAGGCCGGCGAGCATGGTGGTCAGGTTGAAGCCGAGGATGCCGAGCGTGGCCACGATCGCGGCAATCACCACCAGCGCCGTGAGCAAGCTCTCGCCCAGCACCATGAGGGTTCCAGTGCCGATGCGGCCGGCGCCGATGGCACGGATGCGCAGGCGCTGCATGGTGAGGGTGGTGACGCGGAGCAGAAACCAGAAGAAGCCGATGCTGATGAGAACCTGAATGGTTCGGGAATAATAAAGACGCGGAAGCAAGGGCAGGCCGAGGTAGCTGGCAATGATGCGGTGAGCCACCGCGCTGAATGAAATCAGCAGCGGCTTGGACATGCGGCTGTAGGAGTGCAGGTCGGGGCGATGTCTGAACTTGAGCCAAAGGCGGCGAGGAATCGCCAACAGCAAAACTATCGCCCAGCCAATCGCGATGGCCACGGGAATCGCGGCGAAAAGCGCCAGCCATTGCCAGAGCGGCATCCCGAGAAATGCGTTTCGCACCAGACTTTGCGGAAGTTTGCTTTCGACCTGATGAGCTTCGACGCTGTCATATAACTCGGGGATTTTGCCCAGCGTGTCAGAAGAGAAGAGCCAGATTTTTCCGAAGTTCGGGTCCGCGACCCGGACGAGAACGACGGGAACGTCGGCATCGCCATAGGAAAAAGTGCCGATGGTTTGCTGATCGGTGGTGCCGTACTCGAGATTGCCTTCGGAGCCGGTGCTGAGGCGGCGGAGGCTGCCCACGAAGGCGCGATCCATCAGCAACTTCAGCTTCTCGGCCATGTCCGGTCCCTGGGACTGGCGATGCGCGGCGCTCATCTGCAGATAATCTGCGGCGGCCTTGTAATCTCCGGACTGCGCGGCTTGCAGGAATCCGAGGACGGTTCCTGATGGTGAACCGCGGCCCAATTGATCGGCGGGCGCAGAAGTTGCCGCCGGAGGCTGCGCGCCGCCCGGCAGCAGGCTGGTCACTGACTGGGCCGCGAGCCCCTGGATGAAAACGGAAGCGACAAGAACCAACCGCGCCAATTTTTTCATCGAGGTACCAATAGGTGGAGCGCCGGGCGTCCCGCCCGGCTGGACGGGCGAGACGCCCGTCCCTCCACTATCTCTTTGGACGATAGATGTCGGTGGCTTGTCCGTAGAAAACTTCCGCCGATTCCATCATCGTCTCCGATAGCGTGGGGTGCGGATGGATGGTCATGCCGACGTCGGCCGCGAGCGCGCACATTTCGATGGCCAGCACGCCTTCGGCAATCAGCTCGCCCGCGCCCGCGCCCACGATACCGACACCGAGTACGCGTTCCGTCTTCGGATCGATGAGCAGCTTGGTGAGACCTTCGGGCCGGTCGATGGTGATGGCGCGTCCCGAGGCGGCCCACGGAAACTTGGCAACGGTGATCTCGCGTCCTTGTTCTTTGGCCTGCGTTTCGGTGAGGCCGGCCCAAGCAATTTCAGGATCGGTGAAGACGACGGCGGGAATCGCGTTCGGTTCGAAGGCGACTTTGTGGCCGGCGATGGCTTCGACGGCGGTGCGGCCTTCGTGCATGGCTTTGTGGGCCAACATCGGTTCGCCGGCGACGTCGCCGATCGCGTAGATGGTGGGGTCGGCGGTCTGGCGCTGCTCGTTGATTTCGATGAATCCCTTCTGGTTGACTTTCACTTTCGTTTTGTCGAGGCCGGGGATCTCGGAATTCGGACGGCGTCCTACCGACATCAGCACACGGTCGAATACCTGCTCTGTTTCTTTTACGTTTGGACCTTCAAGAGTTACGCGGATACCGGTCTTTTCGTCCTTGAGCGATTTGACGGTGGTGTTCAGCTGGATCGCGGCGAAGAGTTTTTCCAGGCGCTTGTGGAGAGGGAGCACGAGGTCGCGATCGGCTCCGGGGAGCAGGCCGGGCATCATTTCTACGCAAGTCACTTTGGTGCCGAGCGTGGCGTAGACCGAGCCCAGTTCTAAACCGATGTAGCCGCCGCCGATCACGAGCAGCGTTTTCGGGATGTCGGGGAGATCGAGTGCGCCAGTCGAATCCATGAGGCGCGGGCTGTCGAGTTTGAGGCTGGGTACGACGGTGGGACGCGAACCGGTGGCGATGATGATGCGGTCGAAGGTCAGGGTCTCTTCGCCGCCGGCCGCGGTCTTTGTCACTTTCAAAGTGGTGGAATTCACGAACGCCGCTTTGCCTTGCACGAACTGGACCGCGCGTTGCTTGGATAACTGACCGAGTCCACCGGTCAGCTTTTTGACGACACTTTCTTTCCATCCGCGGAGCTTGTTGAGGTCAACTTTGGGCTCGCCGAATTCTATGCCCCAGTTTTTTGCCTGCTCGGCTTCTTCCAGCAGCTTGGCCACGTGCAACAGGGCCTTGGACGGGATGCAGCCGCGATAGAGGCAGACGCCGCCGGGGTTTACTTCCGGATCGATCAGCGTAACTTTCATGCCTAGGTCGGCCGCCAGAAATGCGGCGGCATATCCGCCCGGACCGCCGCCGATTACAGCTACCTTTAGGTTGGATATGTTTGCCATTGGTCCTCTAAATTCGAATCCGCTTTAGATGGAAAAGTTTGTGCCATGAAAACAAGTTCGAGGTGGATAAAGGCGAGAAGCGACGCCAGCATTTCACCTGCACTAGCAGACGGCCGGCACAAATCGTCAAAACACCTAAGACAAGCGATCCGCAATTCGCGGAAGCTCGTAGTCGCCTGCCGATCAAAGCGCCACTTTACAAGTTCGTCCTTGATTCCGTAGCAGTGGAAGGCGAGCGAGAAGAACCAATCAATTCCGGACCGAATCGTATCCGCTACATATTCGGCTTCATGCCTGGGAGGTTTCTCTCCGAAATCCAACAGGAACTTGTGGAAGTCACAACTGACGCTAATTGAAATATGCAAAAGTTCTCGTTCCTTCGTCGATTCGAACAGTTCCTCGGTAGCGGCAATTATTCGTTCTTCGATTTCCTTGGTTTTCGCCTTTCCGTATTCAACATTTTCCCGAATCTTCTCGTGGTCGACTTCTTTCTTTATAAACGCATTTATACTCGCCTGCAGCTTCTTGCGTATTTCCTCTTGATCGACTTCTTTCATATGAGATCCGCATCGTGTCATGTTTGAGGAAAAATACTGGTGTCTCTCTTTGCTATCCCTGAACCGAAAGCAGGAATGGCTGCTCAAACGCCTCCGCGATCCACCGCAGAAAACGCGCGGCGTCGGCGCCATCGATCAACCGGTGATCGTACGAGAGGGAGAGCGGCAGAATCAAGCGCGGCTCAAATTTATTGTTCACCCACTCCGGCTCCATGCGCGAACGCGACAGGCCTAGAATCGCGACTTCGGGATGATTCACGATGGGAGAAAATCCGGTGCCGCCGATGCCGCCTAGATTGGTGATGGTGAAGGTGCCGCCTTCTATTTCCTCGGGAGTCAGCTTGCGGTCGCGCGCTTTTTTCGAGAGCTGCGTCATCTCCGCCGCCAGCTCGACTATATTTTTCTTGTCTACGTCGCGAATCACCGGCACCAGCAATCCGCGATCGGTGTCCACGGCAACGCCGATGCTGATGTACTGCTTGTAGACGATTTCTTCTTTCGCCATATCGATTGAGGCGTTGAACTGAGGGAACACTTTCAGGGCCGACGCGCAGACTTTCAGCGCGATCGCGGTCACGGTCATCTTGCCGCCAGCTTCTTCGGCTCGCGGCGCGAACTTTGCCCGTAACTGCTCTAGTTCGGTGATGTCGGCACGATCCTGCTGGGTGACATGCGGAATTGTGTTCCAGGCCTGGCGAAGGTGCTCGGCGGTTTTGCGGCGTACGCCGCGCATCGAAACGCGTTCCGTCTTGCCCCACTTGGCGAAGTCGGGCAGTTCGGGTTCGGCGAAGGCGCCGCGTGGAGCTTGTGCGGCAGCGGTGGCCGCAGCGAGAGCATTCTTCGCGCACAGCTTCACGTCGTCTTCGCTGATGCGTCCGCCGGGGCCGCTGCCTGCGACACTGCGAATATTCACACCGATTTCGCGCGCCAGTCGGCGCACATGCGGCGCCGCCGGAATGGGATCGTGGTCCGTGCCGGCAACCTTGCCCAGTTGGACGGGCATGCTGAACGCTGGTGTCGCGGCTGGCGGCTGATCGGGCGGCAGCGCCTGTTCTTCGGTCTTGCCCTCGGCACGCATGGCCAACTGGAACGCGAGTCGCGCCGCTTGCTGTCCGGACATATGCTCCACCGGTTCGTGCTTGCGCGCAGGTTGCACCTCGGCGACGGCGGCACCCTCCAGCGTAAAGATGACTTCGCCAACCTTGACCCTCTGACCCTCTTTGACCTTGACCTCGCGCACCACGCCGGTGACCGAGGAAGGAACTTCGACGACGGCTTTGTCGGTTTCGAGTTCCATGACTGGCTGGCCTTCAGAAACGCTCGCGCCCGGCGAGATCATCAGCCGCACGAGATCGCCGGAGTCGATGTTCTCTCCGAGTTCTGGCAGCTTGAATTCGGTGGCCGTGGCGGCGGGTTTGGCTCGCCGGTCTGGCTGAGGCGTAGGCGCGAGTTGTGCTGGGACTGCGGGAACTGCGGTGGGTTGCACGGCTGGTTTGGAGGCGGAGGCTGTTACAGTTCCGGCTCCGTTTTCGACGGTGAAGATGACCTGCCCCACGCGCAGCTTGTCGCCTTCCTTTACGCGGATTTCTCCGATGGTGCCAGTCACCGACGAAGGCACTTCCACCACTGCCTTATCGGTTTCGAGCTCCATCACCGGCTCGCCTTCGGCGATGCTGGCGCCGGGCTTGATCATCAAGCGGACCAGGTCGCCGCTCTCGATATTCTCGCCCAGTTCGGGCAGTTTGAATTCCGTCGACATTCTTTCGTTTGTCCCTCTACGTCTTCTGCGCGTAAGAACTTGGTCGTCCCTCCAGAGCGCGCGCCTTGCCCGGGTGCCGTCCCTTGCGGGACTCGATTGTTCACTTCCGCTTACCCGGCACTTACGTGCCGGGCTTTCCTGTCCCGCCGCTTCGCGGCTGCCGCTAGCTCGTGGCCGGGTTGCGCTTTTCCGGATCGATGCCTAGATCGCGGATTGCTTTCTCCAGCAGTTTCGCGCTGACGCCGTCGCCGCCGTCCCTCTTGTCTTTGTCCTTATCCTTGTCAACGGATTTTTCGTTGGCCAGCGCATGCAGCGTGGCGAGCACGATGTGCTTTGCGTCCACTTCGAAAAAGTCTCGCAGGGACACACGATTCTCGCTGCGTCCGAAGCCGTCCGTGCCGAGCGATACCAGCTTGCCGGGAACCCACTGGGCGATACTTTCCGGCAGAACTTTCATGTAGTCCGATGCTGCGATAAATGGGCCCGACGCGCCCTTTAGGGTCTGGGTGACGTACGGTATTTTTGCTTTGCTGGTGGGGTGCAGCATGTTCCAGCGCGCGCACTCGTTCGCTTCCTTATAGAGTTCCTTGTAGCTGGTTACGCTCCAGACGTCCGCCGCCACACCGTAATCTTTTTCCAGAATCGCCTGCGCCTTGAGCACCTCAAACATGATGGCGCCGCTGCCCAGTAACTGCGCGCGCAACTTCGCGTTCTTCTTTTCGGAAGTCCGGTAGCGATACAAGCCTTTGAGGATGCCCTCGCGAATCCCCGCCGCGCTGGGCATCTCGGGCATGGGCAGCGGCTCGTTGCCGACCGTCAAGTAATAGAAGATGGATTCGCCATCGACGTACATGCGCTTGATGCCGTCCTGAATGATGATGGCGATCTCATAGGCGAAGGCTGGATCGTAAGCCAGCAGGTTCGGCACCGCGAGAGCCAGCACGTGGCTGTGTCCATCCTGATGCTGCAAGCCTTCGCCCGCCAGCGTCGTTCTTCCCGCCGTGCCTCCGATGAGAAAACCGCGGCAGCGCATGTCGGCCGCAGCCCAGATCAGGTCGCCGATGCGCTGCAATCCGAACATCGAGTAATAAATAAAGAATGGAATCGTGTTGATGCCGTGATTGGCATACGCGGTACCGGCGGCGATGAACGAGCACATCGATCCCGCCTCGGTGATGCCTTCTTCCAGAATCTGTCCGTTCTTCGCCTCTTTGTAATAAAGGAGCGTATCCATATCGACGGGCTCGTAGAGCTGGCCAACGTTCGAATAGATGCCGACCTGGCGGAAGAGCGCCTCCATGCCGAAGGTGCGCGCTTCGTCGGGAACCACGGGCACGATAAATTTCCCAACCTCGGGATCGCGCAGCAACTTCGAGAGCATGCGCACGAAGACCATGGTTGTGGAAGCTTCGCGGCCCTCGGTGCCTTTGTAGAACTCTTCGAAGAGCGCTTCGGAAACCGGCTTCAGCGGCGTGGCGCGCACTTTTCGGACCGGCATGTAGCCGCCCAGTTGTTTGCGGCGCTCCTGCATGTACTTGATTTCCGCGCTGTCGTCGGCGGGACGATAGAAGGGGGCATTGTGCAGCTCGGCGTCGGGAATCGGAATGCCGAAGCGCGAGCGGAAGATTTGCAGCTCATCGTCGTTCAGCTTCTTCTGCTGGTGGGTGATGTTCTTGCCTTCGCCCGCTTCCCCGAGTCCGTAGCCCTTGATGGTCTTGGCGAGAATGATAGTGGGCGATCCGGTGTGCTCGACCGCAGCCTTGTACGCGGCGTGCACTTTGATCGGGTCGTGGCCGCCGAGGCGCATGCGGGCGAGTTGCTCGTCCGAAAGATGTTCGACCATCTTCAGCAGACGGGGATCGGTGCCAAAAAAGTTTTGCCGAAAATAAGCCCCGCTCTCGACGAAGTATTTCTGATACTGTCCATCGGTGATTTCGCCCATGCGCCGGACGAGCAGGCCGTCGCGATCGGCCTGAATGAGTGGATCCCAATCGCCGCCCCAGATCAGCTTGATGACGTTCCATCCCGCACCACGGAAAATCGCTTCCAGCTCTTGAATGATTTTGCCGTTGCCGCGTACGGGTCCATCGAGGCGCTGCAGATTGCAGTTGACGACGAAAATCAGGTTGTCCAGTCGTTCGCGCGAAGCCAGCGTGATCGAGCCGAGCGACTCCGGTTCGTCCATTTCGCCATCGCCCAGGAACGCCCAGACTTTGCCGCCAGTCGAAGTTTTCAAGCCGCGATTTTCGAGATACTTGATGAAGCGCGCGTGATAGATCGCCTGAATCGGGCCCAGTCCCATGGACACAGTCGGAAATTCCCAGAAGTCGGGCATGAGCCAGGGATGCGGATACGAGGACAATCCGCCGCCCGGTTTCAACTCGCGCCGGAAGTTCTCTAATTTCTCTTTGGGGATGCGGCCTTCGAGGTAGGCGCGCGAGTAGATTCCGGGGGCGGCGTGTCCCTGGAAATAAACCACATCGCGGTCGCCGGATTCGGTGGCGGCGTGAAAAAAATGATTGAACGCGACTTCGTAGAGCGTAGCCGCCGAAGCAAACGTGGAAATGTGTCCGCCGATGCCTTCCTGAATCTTGTTGGCGCGGACAACCATGGCCATGGCGTTCCAGCGCACCAGGCTCTTGATGCGGCGCTCCATCTCCTGGCTGCCGGGAAACGGCGGTTGCTGCCGGGAAGGGATCGTATTCTGGTAGGGAGTCGTTGCCGAGAAGGGCAGATTGATGCCAGCCTCGCGCCGGGCATGCAGCGCCAGTTGCTGCAGGAGGCGCCCGGCACGGTTCGGTCCGCCATGCGAGAGGACATAGTCGAGCGAGTCCAGCCACTCCCGCGTTTCCAATACTTCAATTCCGTTTGTCGGTTGCGTCTCAGCCACACTGCCCCCACGAGTAAAAATGCAATCTCCCATCATAAGCAATCGGGAAGAATTTTGCTGGAGTGGGCGCTTACCGTTTGGCATCCGGGTGGTAGCGTCTCGGTATAGTCCATCACCAGGAATTGTCATCCTGAGCGAAGCATGGCCTTCACGAAGTGAAGGCCATGCCCAGTCGAAGGACCCCTACCCATCAGCAACTGCACGTTTGGCTCGTCGGGGGTGTCTTTACAGGCCGCTGAAAAACTCGTGTGGTGACGGGGCTCTGCCCCGTCTAGAGTCATAGCAGAACTATGTTGGAGCAAGAACGGGAGGGGCGAGAACCTTTGGGTGGCGCAGCGGTTTCACCGCCGCGATAACTGCACTGTTTTGAATACGACTAGCCGGTGCGGTGCAGAATGAGTGGCAGAGAACTTAACGCCTCGTGTCGAGAGGATAAATTCGACGACCTATCCGATCATGCGAAAGCCACGGCCCGGCCGGGGATAGCTTCCGAGTCGCCCGTCATCCGCTCGGAATCGATGCCAAGTGCGGGGATCACTTCCGACAAGCCGACTGATCACTTTCTGCCTAGCCGCCATCAAGCGAGGCTCACTGTGCATTCTGACAGTAGCCCCGATCACAGTAAAAAGTGATTGCGGTCACTGCTCGCTGCCCCCCCACCGCTGTATCCTCAGCGGGACGATAGCACAAAATGCCAGAGAGAAGGAGAGCCTCATGGTAGGCTCCGGGATCTCGCAGGCGGTTACGACTTGTAGATCGTGTGGATCGGAAGATCAGACACAGTTCAACTCCGAAATTATGATTCATTTCTCCGGTCTCAAACATCTTTCCAATCCCGGCGTCTTAGTGTTCCCGAGACTCTTGGTCTGCTTAGACTGCGGTGTTTCGCAGTTCGCCCTTCCAGAACGCGAGTTGGGTCAGCTAAAGGAAACCATTGCAGCATAGGCCGTGAGGCGTGGCTCAATCGTCCATAGCTTGTTGACAGAGACGGCATGGGCCTTGGCGTCCGGTGCTTCGGTGAAATGGTAACCCGACAATCCACTTCCACAGCAGGCAACAGGTCGTTCAAGAGCTGATTAGTAAGTGGCGAAACTCACTGTACATTCTGACAGTAGCCCGTCTGAAGCCAGCGCCCTAGATTTGTGGGTTGAATTCCGGAACAGCGTTTTCAAGAGGAGGAAGCCTGTTATGAGTCTCCAAGCTACGATTGAGCCAACCGTTCTTTCCATCCGCGACCCACTCCGAACCAGCCTCGTCACGTGCGGAGGCAAGGTTGAGGGCGGGTGCGGCCCCATCGCCAAGGCCACTGTCACTCTTTGGTCGGCTGGTCCCGACGCCCCACAAAAACTCGCCGAGACGCAGACGAAAGACGACGGCAGTTTTGAGTTGGAGAGCGCTGGCGGAAAGCATGACACCGGCGTGGTCTACCTAATTGCCAAGGGCGGCGAACCAAAGGTCGGAGGTGATAAAGGGCCGAATCCCGCGATCACCTTGATGGCCACATTGGGGACAACGCCGCCGAAGCGCGTGACGATCAATGAATTCACGACCGTGGCTTCCGCGTGGACCGGCGCGCAGTTTCTGAACGGCATCGCGCTCAGTGGCAATGCTCTGGGCCTGCGCATCGCCGCTGGTAACGTTCCCAACCTGGTGGACCTCGAAACGGGCGGACTCGGTCCGGTGATTCAAGATCCGCTCAACAGTTCGCAGACGGCGACGCTAGCGACCTTCAATACGATGGCAAATTTACTGACGGGCTGTATCACGCGGGTGCATGGCGACGCATGCAACAAGTTCTTCGCAGCCGCCACGCCTCCCGGTGGCGTTGCGCCCACCGACACGCTGACGGCGCTGCAGAACATCGCACGCAACCCATCGAATCAAGCGCAGAAACTCTTCGCGCTATTTGAGGAGTTCTATCCCGTCCCCGCCGGGAAGCGTTGGAGCACGGCGCCCTACATCCCTTACCTGAGCTTCGCGCCGAGTGCGTGGACCCTTTCTCTGGCCTATGCCGGCGGCGGAATCAACTCGGCGGGTGGCATCGGCTTTGATGGCGAGGGTAACCTGTGGGCCGGCGATAACTTCCTTGTGGGTGCGCAGTCCACCATCTACCACGACTTTGGCGGCGGGGTTTCGAAGCTCGCGCCGAACGGCCGGCCGCTTTCGCCGATGACGCTCGGGTATCGCGGCGGCGGCCTTGACGGCCCCGGCTTCGGTCTCGCCATTTCCGCCGATGACAAGGTGTGGGTCACCAGTCTTGGCGGCAAAACGATCTCCGTCCTCGATCTCAACACCGGCAGGC
>DATFZT010000126.1:0-4137 GCA_035314185.1 Terriglobales bacterium | reverse complement strand
CGGCAAGGGGTAGAATGCCGCCACGGAGGACCGGAACATGAGCAGCCCGTCTGCGACTCAACCCAGCTATCCCTACCAGAACGAACCGATTTGGTCGAGGTCAGAAAAACTCATCGCCCGCACAGCCTTCGACGCTGCCCTGGTGCGAGAGCTTCACGAGGTGATTCAGGAAACACAGAAGATGGCCAGCCAGATCCAGCAGTCGTCGGATCTGTGGGAGTTGGAACATTAGCTGACCCAACGTCGTAAGGAGATCTACCGCAAGTACGACTACCGATACTCGCAACTCACGCACGTCTTCGGGATACTTTTGTACGAAAAGCGACTCCGCGAGGAAGAGCTGCGCGGTTTGCGGGAGGACAAGCTGAATTCGATCCGTTCTGTCGCCCAATTCTTAGCGAAGTACGCGGCCTGATTTCCATTCTGAGCGCTATGGCCTTCCATGAGAAGGCCGGTCGGAGTCAAGTGGGTTCTTTTGTTTTTTCGTTGAACACGGTTTTTTCTCCCGGCCGAGTCGCCACTGTCGCCACCCTTCCATCCGCACTCTTTGATGAGCGATTTTGTTTCGCTCGGTGCAAGTTGGGTGTTCTCGTTTCAGCCGGTGCTGCCACCTGTTAGTCGACCTCTCTTCCATCTTTGTGGATGGAAGTTGGGCCAGGCCATAGACGCAGTCACCGGAACTCGGCTTTGGGCTTTTGTTTTTTCCTTCCTAAGACGATTTTGACTTTATGCGGCCGCCGGCACCGCGATCCGGTGGCTGTTGCGCAACGGTTCGTAGACCTCTCCACTCACCCACAAACGATGCAGCAGGACGGCCAGCTTTCGTGCGGTCGCGATTACCGCTCGCTTCTTCCCATTCTTTCCGCCGCGTTCCGCCAGCTTCAAACCCCAGCGCCGCAGATCACTATCCGCGCCAAACGGTCCCAGAATGTGGTGCGCTCCCTGCACCAGCAGGGTGCGCAAATAGGGATCGCCCTCCTTGCTGATGTGCATCTGCGGCTCGCTCTGGCCCGAGTTCCTCCGTCCTGGCTGCAGCCCCAGGTAGCAGCCCACGTCCCGGCTCTTGCGAAAGCGATGCGGATCCTCCAGCGTCAGCAGAAACGTCAGCCCGATCAGCGTGCCCACACCTTTGATCTGCTTCAGCAGTGCCACTTGCGGATAGCGTTCCTGCGCCAGCTTTTCGATCCGTTCGTTGCACTCGCGGATGCGCTCGCTCAGCGACTCGACTGCTGCCAGCAACGGCTCCAGTGCGGTTTGCAGTTCCGGGCTCAGCCCCTGGGCTTTCTCGGGATTCAGATTGCGGGGATTGCATCCGCGCAGCCGCTCCCCGTAGCTCTTCGCCAGTCCGCGTGCCGTGTTCACCAGCGCCGTGCGCGCCCGCACCAGTCCGGCTCGCGCCCGGATCACGGTCAAGTCCGCTTGCGCTCTCGCGCTGCGATGCTTCACCGGACACAGCAACTGCGGATCGATCCGCGCCAGCCGCGCCAAAGTCTGCGCATCCAGCCGATCGTCCTTCTTTCGACTCTCCCCAATCAAGCGCACGTTGCGCGCATGCGCCACGATCACTTCGTGCCCCAACTCGCTCAGCACTCGGCTTACCCAGGGAGAGTGCATCCCGGTTTCCAACGCGATCCGGCAGCGCGGCATGCTTCCGAACACTTCCCGCATCGCTTTCGGAGTCGTACTCAGTTTCTGTTCCTGCAGCACTTCGCCCACTTCGTCTAGCAGGCAGTACCAACTTGATCGATCGCCCAGGTCCAGCCCGATCGTCAGCTTCGGTTGAGAAAAATTCTTCGTCGCCTTTACCGCAGCAGTACTAATCTTCTTCATTGCCGGTCTCCTTTATCTCTTGCGCTTCCAGCGCGTCGATAACTTGGGAGCCTACAGCATCCCGCCGGAGACCGGCCTATCTCATCCCATCTGTTAATGCTTATGCAGAAAATGGGCCTGCAACCTCGGCTCCTCTGGGTCACTGCCGCCGGGGGCCAGTTCGCCATGGCATTCTATTTTCCCTGGCTGATCACGCTGCCTCTCTTTGGAGCCGCTGGAGCATACATGGCTCGGCGCGCCCAAGGCGGCTCCAGCGCATGCCTGGCCGCGTCACTCTCGCCGGGACTGACTCTGATCGGCCTGATTGCCCTGCTTGCGCCCTGGGGGTTGCTCATTGATGGGTTGTCCGTCTATCGCCTGGTAATCATTGCGGCTATGCTGCTCACATGGGGAGTGTTGCCCGCTATCGCTCTGCTCTTAGGAGCGCTGCCCTTCCTGGGAGAATCCGCTCTTCTGAAAGCTTATCCCCGTCAACCGATGAGTTAACGTATGCATAATTGGAGACAGAAGGTTCGTGAGCGCCTCGACTCCTACAGCTTGCATCCGGGCAATCGCGAGGAAATCATCCTGGAATTGGCCGCTCACCTGGAAGAAACGTACGAGGACGCACTGACTCACGGCCTGACGGAAGCCGAAGCCGTCCACCGCGCGCTGCTCGAAGTGGCGGATTGGCACGTTCTGGCTGGGAATATCCGACATGCACAATCTGAGGAGCAACCTATGAACCACCGCACAAAAAGTCTTTGGCTGCCAGGGCTCGCCAGCTTTGCCGCCGCAAGCCTGTTCCTGCTCGTACTGACCCAAGTCAGCCTGCGACCGCAGTTCCTCGTCCGCTTGAATTCCGGGTTGGGCCGCTCCCTGTATATCGGATGGCTCTTCGCCCAAATCCTGTTCGGCGCGCTGGGGGCTTTCTTGTCGCGCCGCGCCGGCGGAACCCGCACCGCACGAATTGTCGCCGGCGAATTTCCCGCGATGGTGATGTTCGGACTGTGGGCCTTGGTAATCCCCATCAGTGCGTTCGCCGAGCGCAACACGTTTGTGCTCCAGCATCCGCTTTATTACGCGCTCGGGATTTTTCCTTGGGTGGTGTTGCCTGGGATTGCTTTGCTTTTAGGTGCCGCACCGTTCCTGAAAGAGCCGAAGCTGCAAGCCTAGCGTCGAGGCCCGCGCAGCAGGAAGGCGCTCACGCGGTCTACTTCTCGGCCGGTGGCACGTACTCCTTCGGCTTAGCCGATCCCTCGCCGAAGAAAAACTGCTCCATCTGCTTGACGATAACTTCCTGATCCTCGCGTCGCGCCGGGTTCAGCCGGTACTCATTCAGCAGCATCTTGCAATGCTCCACCCACATCTTCCACGCTTCCTGGGACACGTTGTCGTACACCTTCTGCCCCAGGTCGTTGTCGAACGGCGGCTCATCCAGCCCCGGCATCTCTTTCTGAAACTTCACGCAAAAAACAGTGTGCGCCATAACTTCCCTCAGTAATGAAATTAACCCCTAACACCGCGGAGAACTCGATCTTGGGCTGAAACACTCGGTTTTGGGTGGCGCAGCGCTTCAGCGCTGCGATAGAGTCCCTCTTTCTCTTCGAGGGCTCTAGCCCCTGAGGAAACTAGTTCCGAATCTCCATGCTTCGAATCAGCCCATCCCGGATCTGGTACACATGTTGCACCATCTGATCCACGACCGGCTTTCCACTTTTGTCGTGAACCACCTGGTGCACGTCGATCGCGATCCGTCCATCCGCTTCCCTCGTGAACTTCTTCGGCTCAACGTTAGGCTCAAGGACTTCGAACTGACGTTTCCAGTAGTCCCGAACGGCAGCTTTCCCCAGCACTCGGCCACCCTCCCACCCATTCGGCCAGTCCACATCGGAATGCATCAGGTCTAGAACGTCTTCGATCTCTCGCCGGTTAAACGCCGCGTACATCCTCTCCAGCAATCCGATCTCGCCCGACACCACCAGGTGTTCCGCCATAAATCACCTGAAAGATTATCTTACACGGAGAACAGGAACGGAATGGTCGCCTCCCCAGCGCCGAAAGGGGCGGCATGGGAAAGCCCGGCGCGGTAGTGCCGGGTAGAAGCAGAAACTGAAGCGAGTCCCGCAGGAACGGCACGGATTCTCCCCGCAAACCCGCAGGGGCGAAAGAATGCTACGACACAAATCCCGAGGGACGCCGGTGAGTAGGCCGGCGGAATTTCACCACCGGCCTCTCGCAGAACCGAGCGTGAGACTCTCGCCTCACTCGGCTCCCATCAGGCAAACCTGCCGATCATACGGCTTGTCTGTCGCACGCATCGAGGTC
>DATFZT010000125.1:0-23427 GCA_035314185.1 Terriglobales bacterium | reverse complement strand
TCTCGCCTACTGCCTGGCGGTGGAGAAGCTGTTGGGGCTGGAAATTCCTCCACGAGCGCAGTGGCTGCGAGTAATGATGAACGAGTTGACCCGCATCAACTCGCATCTGGTGTGGCTGGGTACGCACGCCATGGACATTGGCGCCATGACGGTTTTTCTGTATTGCTTCCGCGAGCGCGAGGATGTTCTGCGCTTCTTCGAGATGGTCAGCGGGCAACGGATGATGACCTCCTATTTCCGCATCGGCGGTCTGGCGCTGGAACCACCGCTGGGATTCTTCGAGAAGGTTAAGAAGTTCGCCGACCGTTTCCTCGGCAATGTGGATGAATACGAAGGCTTGCTGACCGGGAACCCGATCTTTGTGATGCGCACCAAGGGCGTGGCTCGCCTGAGCGCGGAAGACGCGATTGCTCTGGGCGCGGGCGGTCCAACCTTGCGCGCCAGCGGGGTTGACATCGATCTGCGCCGCGACGCTCCCTATACGGGGTACGAGAATTTCAGATTCGACGTGCCGGTCCGCACCGAAGGCGACGTGTTCGCGCGATACGTTTGCCGCGTGCAGGAGCTGCGCGAATCGATTGGCATAGTGCAGCAAGCGCTGGCAGGAATGCCGGAGGGACCCATCAAAGCCGACTCGCCCAAGGTTGTGCTGCCCGACCGCGAAAAGATGAAAACGCAGATGGAAGCTCTAATCTACCATTTCAAGATCATCACCGAGGGCTTCACGGTCCCGGCGGGCGAAGTTTACCAGGCGATAGAATCGCCGCGCGGCGAGATGGGCTACTACATCGTCAGCGACGGAACGGCCAAACCCTATCGCGTACACATGCGCGGACCCTCCTACGCAAATCTGCAGGCTCTGGCCAAGATGTGCGAAGGCGGCCTGATCGCGGACGTGGTTGCAGCCATCGGAAGTATTGACGTGGTGCTGGGGGATATCGACCGCTAATGCGTTTCTCCGACGAATTCGAGGCGCGTTTCGCCGAGATGCTGACGCACTATCCGACCCGGCGTTCGGCGCTGGTGCCCACGCTGCTCTACGCGCAGGATGAAATCGGCTTTATGAGCGACGAAGTTATTGCCGAACTTGCTCAACGACTGGACTTGACCGAACTGGAGGTCCGCAACGTGATCAGTTACTACTCGATGCTGACCACAAAACCGCGTGGAAAGTACAACGTGCAGGTGTGCACCAATATCGCGTGCATGCTCCGCGGTGGCGAGGAACTGTTTAACTACTGCAGGAAAAGGCTGGGCATCGGCCACAAAGGCACTACGCAAGATGGCTTGTTCTCGCTCGAAGAAGTGGAATGCATTGGCGCCTGCAGCTGGGCCCCGGCTGTGCAGGTGAATTACGACTTTCACGAGAACCTGACGAACGGCAAGATGGAACAGCTTTTGGACGAGTATAAGAAAAAGGGAACGCAGTAGAGCAATCGATTGAAATGGCCGACTTGGTTTCCCATCCCGACGAGGTACGCGTGATCTCGAAGCGCTTTGGTCAGGGCGCTACAGATATCGATCGCTATCTCCAACTGGACGGCTACCAAGCCGTCCAGAAGGCGCTCGCCCTGCAACCGGACGCCATCATCAATGAGATCAAGAACTCCGGACTGCGCGGACGGGGAGGCGCTGGATTCAGCACGGGAATGAAGTGGTCGTTTGTCCCCAAGCAATCGGCCAAACCGAAATATGTGCTCTGTAATGGCGACGAAAGCGAGCCCGGCACCTGCAAAGACCGCCTGATTTTCGAGCACGATCCACACTCCGTCATTGAGGGCGTGATGATCGCCGCTCTCGCGGTCGGTTCTCATACCGGGTACATCTACATCCGCGGCGAATATCGCTACCTGTCGGTGATCATGCAGAAGGCGATCAAAGACGCGTACGCCAGAGGCTTCCTCGGCAAGAACATCTTCGGCAGCGGATACGATCTCGACATTTATTGGCACGGTGGAGCGGGCGCTTACGAAGTGGGCGAGGAATCGGCGCTGATGGAGTCGCTTGAAGGCAAGCGCGGCATTCCGCGCATCCGTCCACCCTTCCCGGCCGTGGTCGGCCTGTGGGGCGGCCCGACGGTCATCAATAATGCGGAGACGCTGGCCGCCGTGCCGCATATCATCTTGGGCGGCGCCGATTGGTACGCGAAATTGGGAACGCCGAAGAATGGCGGCACGCGACTGTTCTGCCTCGCCGGAAATCTCAACAAGCCAGGCGTCTACGAACTTCCCATGGGCTACAACCTCAAGAAGATGATCTATGAGGTCGGAGGCGGAATTTCGAACGGGCGCAGTTTGAAGGCTGTGGTCCCGGGCGGATCGTCGACGCCAATTCTGCTGCCTGAGGAAATCGACATCCCCATGGATTTCGACTCGGTAGCCAAAGCGGGCTCGATGCTGGGCTCGGGCGGCGTGGTGGTGCTGGATGACACTGCTTGCATCGTCAAGTTCGCACTGCGCACGATGAAGTTCTATCGCCACGAGAGCTGTGGATGGTGTATTCCCTGCCGCGAAGGCACGGACTGGCTGGAGAAAACCTTGACGCGCTTTCACGCCGGCGCTGGAACGAAAAAGGACATCGACAACATTTACTACCTCGCCGAAAACATGCTCGGGAAAACATTCTGTCCGCTTGGAGACGCGGCCGCGATGCCGACGATGGCGTTCGTGAAGAAGTTTCGAAAAGAGTTTGAGGACCATTTAGATGGCAAACCTTGCCCGTTTGAGAAGATGGGAGCCGCGGAACCCGTACTAGCCTAGAGAGCCTGATGCCTGACGTAACACTTACAGTCGACGGAAAGAAGGTCACAGCCCCCGCGGGCTCGCTGCTGATCGAAGCCTGCAAGAGCGCGGGCATTGAAGTGCCCTCTTTTTGCTACTATCCCGGGCTCTCGCTGCAGGGCGCTTGCCGCATGTGCGTCGTGAAGATCGAGAAGATGCCCAAGCTTCAGACCGCCTGCACGACGGTGGTGACCGAGGGGATGATCGTCGCGACCGACAGTGATGAGGTGCGTCAGGCTCGTAAGGCGATGGTCGAGTTGCTGCTCGGCAACCATCCGCTGGATTGCCCGGTGTGCGACGCTGGTGGCGAATGCGAACTGCAGGACATGACGTTCTCCTACGGCGCCTCCGAATCGAAATTTGCCGAGGCCAAGAACCACCGGGAAGAACAGCAATGGTCTCCGGTGGTGTATTTCGACCGCCCGCGCTGCATCCTGTGCTACCGCTGCGTGCGCGTGTGCGGCGAGGGCATGGACGTTTGGGCGCTCGGCGTACAGAACCGCGGCGTAAGTTCGATCATTGCTCCGAATATCAGTGCGCCCAATCAAGACGCCCACCTAGACTGCGAAGAGTGCGGCATGTGCATCGACATTTGCCCGGTCGGTGCGCTCACCTCGGGCGCCTACCGCTATAAGACGCGCCCTTGGGAGATGAACCACGTGGGCACGATCTGCACTCATTGCGGAGACGGATGCAAGACCACGCTGGGCGTGCGCCAGTGCGACACCGGAGCGGAGATCGTCCGCGGCGACAACCGCGACAAGAGCGGGATCAATGGCGATTTCCTGTGCGTCAAGGGCCGCTACGCCTTCGACTTTGCCCACCATAAAGACCGCCTCACCGAGCCGCTCATTCGCAAGAATGGCAAGCTCACACCTGCGACCTGGGAAGAAGCTTTTGAGCTGATCGGCAAACAATTTCAAGAAGTTCGCGACCGCGACGGCGGAAGCGCGATCGGCGTCATTGGTTCAAATCGCACGACCAACGAAGAAAATTATCTTCTATCGAAGTTTGCCCGCGTCGTGCTCAAGACCAATAACGTCGATCATCATCGCACCGCGGACTACCCCGCCCTGGCGGCAGCGCTCCACGGCAAACCGGGAAAGACGGCTTCCATGCGCGAGGTATTGAACGCGCCGGCGATTCTGCTCATCGGCAACGACCCTACGAATCAGCATCCGCTGCTGGCATGGCAGATCCGGACAAACGTGCGGTTGCGGCACGCGAAGCTTTACGTCATCAACTCCGCGCCCATCAAATTGCGCCGGCAAGCAGCGGGATTCGGCTTGCTTCCGGCGGGTGCCGAAGCGAAAGCGGTTCCCTTCCTCGCCGGCGATGATTCCCTGCTCGATTCGCTGGTGAGCGACGGCACGAGCCGCGACGCCTGGATCGCGCTGCGCGATAAGATTCGTGCCGAACAGAACCTGGTCATCGCCTTCGGCTCCGAGCTGCGCGGTCACGACGTTGAAAAGTTAGCGGAGTTTGCCGCAACCTTGACCGGAGCCAAGCTGATCTGCCTGGGCGATTACGCGAATTCTCGCGGTGCCAGCGAAATGGGGCTTTATCCCGATCTTCTGCCGGGATACGAACCTCTTTCTGAGACGGTCAAATTCCAACAAGAGTGGGGCAAGCTGCCCACCGAAAAGGGTTTGAGCTTGCCGGAGATGGCGCAAGCGGCAAAGGCCGGCAAGTTGAAAGCGCTTTACGTGGTGGGCTCCAATCCGGTCGGACGTCTGGGCATTGATCCCTTTGTGCTCGCGAAAGCTTTTGTGGTGGTGCAGGACATGTTCCTGACCGAAACCGCGAACATCGCCGACGTAGTTTTGCCCGCAGCGAATGCGTACGAAAAAACGGGAACGTATACAAATACCTGCGGCGATCTGCAACTCGTTAAGAAGGCTAGCGAAGTCTCGAACACCAAGCCGGATTTCGAGATGATCGTTCGCATCGCGGATGCCATGGGCTTCGACGTACGCAGTCTGGTGCCCTTCGGCAGCGGCACCCACGCTGACATGGGCCAGACTCGCGGCGCGCAATCGGGCGAGGCCGATCGTCATGCGGTGTGGCTCGAAGCGCACAACCTGGAACCGAAAATGACGCCGTTCGACCCCATGGCGATTCTCGACGAGATCCAGCGCGTGGTTGCCGGCTACCATGTTTCGCCGGACAATGTTTCGCGAGTGAATCTGCTCGCCGGCAACGATCAGCATCTCGAGATTGCCGAAAGTGGCGCGAGCGTTGCTCAGAGCCCAGAGCTTATCGTCCCCGCCAACGACGATTTGTTCAGCTCGGGGACGCTGGGACGGTATTCCAAGACTTTGAATTCAGTTTTCGAAAACAAGTCTGCTGTGCCGGAAGTGGCAGCGGATTAAGAACTGCGGACTAAGAGTTAAAGATCAAAAGCCGCGGGCGAGGGCGCCCGCGCCACACGAAACACGAAAGACACTTCGTTGAGCATAACGACATTCGTCATCATTTCGATCATCAAGTCGCTGGCCGTGGTCGGCGTTCTGCTGACGGCGGTAGCTTACAGCGTCTGGCTGGAGCGCAAGGTGTCGGCGCACATCCAGAACCGCTGGGGTCCCACGCGAGTCGGGCCTTTCGGCCTGCTGCAGCCGCTCGCCGACGGCGTCAAATTCATTTTCAAAGAAGATTTGACCCAGCCGCATGTCTACAAGCCTCTCTACATCGCGGCGCCGATGATCGCGCTGGTCTTTGCCATCACATCCATCTCAGTGATCCCGTTCGGCAACTCGGTCAGTATCGGCCCCTGGGATACCTACCTGCAAATTACCGACTTGAACATCGGGCTGCTGGTTGTGCTCGGCATTACATCGATGGGCGTGTACGGTGTGGCACTCGCCGGATGGTCTTCGAATAACAAGTATTCCCTGCTCGGCGGACTGCGCGCCAGCGCCCAGATGATCAGCTATGAAGTTTCGCTCGGCCTCTCGCTGGTGGGAGTGCTGATCATCGCTGGCAGCCTCAGCCTGCGCGACATCGTGGATGCGCAACGCCATTTGCACTGGAACATTTTTCTGCAGCCGGTGGCGTTTTTCATCTACCTGATTTCCGCCTACGCGGAGACGAACCGTACGCCGTTTGACCTGCCAGAAGCCGAGTCGGAACTGGTCGCTGGTTATCACACCGAATACAGCGCCATGAAGTTCGCCATGTTCTTCATGGCCGAGTACGCGAACATGGTGACGGTGGCTTGCCTGGCGACGCTGATGTTTTTCGGCGGCTGGCTTGGCCCAGTGTTCGGACCCCCGCTTTTGCAAATGATTTTGCCGGTCGTCTGGTTCTGTCTGAAGGTTTTCTTTTTCATGTTTCTGTACGTCTGGGTGCGCTGGACCTTGCCCCGCTTTCGCTATGACCAACTCATGGCGTTCGGATGGAAGGTTCTGCTTCCGCTGGCGGTAGCAAACATCGTGGTTACAGCACTGATTGTGGCGTGGAGAGCTTGAAAGCATCTGCCAGTTACCAGTTCTCAGTTGCCAGTTTCGATCTGGGGTTACTGAGAGCTGACAGCTGAAAGCTGAGAGCTAGCACAAATGTTTCATCTAATTCTATTTCTATTCTTCGGAGCGCTCTGCGTGGCGGGGGCCGTGAACCTCCTCGTGCAGAGCCATCCCATCAACAGCGCGCTCTCGCTGATTGTGGTGATGGGCTCGCTCGCTGCTGAGTATCTTTTGTTGGGCGCGGAATTCCTGGCTGCTATTCAAGTAATTGTCTATGCCGGCGCGATCATGGTTTTGTTTCTGATTACCATCATGCTGTTGAACGCCGGCAAAGAAGAGCGCACCAAGGGCAGCCGAATCGCGACACTGCTCGGCGTCCCCGGCGTGCTCATCGGCGGTGTGCTCGTAGCCTGGACGCTTCTGCATCGCTCCGACATGGGGTCAGTTCCCATCGGCGCGTTGTGGGGCGATCCCAAGAGTATAGCGCGGCTTCTTTTCCACGATTTTCTACTGCCCTTTGAAGTCACATCGGTGCTGATCCTGATCGCCATCATGGGCGCGGTGGTGCTGGCCAGCCGACCGGAAACTGGCGCCCGCGCCGCGAGAAAGGACGGATGATGGATATTCCTCTTTCCTACTATCTGCTGTTGAGCGGAATCCTTTTCGCGTGTGGTGTGCTTGGGTTCCTGATCAAGCGCAACATCATCACCATTTTCATGTCGATCGAGTTGATGCTGAACGGCGTGAATCTTTCGTTCGTAGCCTTCGCCGCGCACTGGCACGCGCTCAGCGGACAAGTCTTCGTCTTCTTCGTGATGGTGGTGGCCGCCGCTGAAGCCGCAGTGGGCCTGGCGATCATCATTGCTGTCTATCGCACGCGCGAAACTCTTAATGTGGACCAGGTGAACCTGCTCAAGTTATGACGCCGACTCTCAATCCGTTACTCTGGATGATTCCGATTCTTCCGCTTGCCGGGGCGGCCATCAACGGCTTCTTCGGCAGGAAAGCGTCGAGAAACGCGATCTCGGCAGTCGCCTTGGTATTTTGCGGCGCGGCCTTCGCGGTGGCGTTGTGGATTGCGGTTCACTTTTCTTCGGCATCATCGCCCTACTATTTCCCGCTCGCCCACTGGCTCCGCTCCGGGACCTTTAGCGTTGATTTCGAGTTCTACCTCGATCAGCTTTCTCTGGTGATGCTGTTGGTGGTCACCGGCGTCGGTTTCCTCATCCACATCTACTCGGTCGGCTACATGTGGGACGACGATGGCTACTATCGCTTCATGTCGTACCTGAACCTGTTCATGTTCTTCATGCTGACGCTGGTGTTGGCGAAGAACTACCTGGTCATGTTCATCGGCTGGGAGGGCGTGGGCCTGGCGTCGTACCTGCTGATCGGTTTCTGGTTCACAAAGGACTCAGCGGCAGCAGCCGGCAAGAAAGCATTCATTGTCAATCGGATTGGCGACTTCGGATTCCTGATTGCCCT
This sequence comes from Terriglobales bacterium, assembly GCA_035314185.1. GTDB lineage: Bacteria > Acidobacteriota > Terriglobia > Terriglobales > Acidobacteriaceae > Acidiflorens. The sequence goes on along the minus strand of DATFZT010000125.1, from coordinate 15,701 downwards.
CTTCTTGATGATCAAGCATTTTCACTCGCTGGATTTCACTGCAGTCTTTACGCAGGTCAGCGCGTGGCCGACGGAGACCGCCAGCGTCGGCATACTCACCGCGATCGGACTCTTGCTGATGGTTGGGGCGGCCGGCAAGTCGGCCCAGATTCCTCTTTATGTCTGGTTGCCGGATGCAATGGAGGGCCCCACGCCAGTCTCCGCGTTGATCCACGCAGCAACCATGGTGACGGCGGGCGTTTATATGGTGGCGCGGTCGTCCGTAATCTTCGAGCACGCACCGACGGCAATGACGGTGGTTGCAATCATCGGAACGCTCACCGCGCTTTTCGCGGCGACCATCGGCATTGCCCAGACCGACATCAAGAAAGTGCTGGCCTACTCCACCGTCTCACAGCTCGGCTACATGTTCATGGCCTGCGGCGTAGGCGCATTCTCGGCGGGCATCTTCCACCTGATGACGCACGCGTTCTTCAAGGGCCTGTTGTTCCTGGCGGCAGGTTCGGTGATTCACGGCGTCGGCGGCGAGCAGGACATGCGAAAAATGGGCGGCCTGCGGCTGTACATGCCTTGGACCTTCGCCACCATGGGGATTGCAACCCTGGCCATCGCGGGCATCCCTCCGTTCGCCGGCTTCTGGTCCAAGGACGAGATCCTTTGGAGAGCCTTTGGCGCTAGCTGGGTGTATTGGTTGAGCGGCGTTATTACCGCCTTCATCACATCCTTCTATATGTTCCGGCTGATGTACATGACCTTCGGCGGCGACGATTACCGGGGCGCCGCGGCGCAGGAAGCGCACGGCCATGGTGGTCATGGGCACGACGATCACGGGCATGGCCACGGGGAGCCGCACGAGAGCCCCTGGGTGATGCTGGGTCCGCTGGTCATCCTTGCTTTACTTTCTGTAATTGGCGGATTCGTAGGATACGGGAATCGCTTCGAACATTTCCTCGCTCCCGTTTTCCAGGGGGCGACGGGAATTGCCCCGGAGACTGCTCCCGAATCTGCTGGCAGCACCCTCGAGTATCTACTAATGGGCGTTTCCGTTAGCGTTGCTGGTCTCGGATGGTTCCTGGCATATCTGCTGTATAGCCGCGTCCCGCAACTGCCGGCGCGCATCGCCGCTGGTCTCGGCGGGCTCTACCGCGCAGTCGTCAATAAGTATTACATCGATGAGCTTTACGCCGTTCTTTTCGTCAAACCACTGATCGATGGCTCGACCACAATTCTCTGGCACGGTGTTGACCAGGGAGTGATCGATGCCGCAGTCAACGACTCGGCTGACGCCGCCCGCCACATGTCTGACGAACTGCGGCACATGCAGTCGGGCAATCTGCGGTCATATGCCGGCTGGGTGGCCGCCGGCGGAGCAGTGGTGATCGCCTACATGGTCTGGATGGGAGTGCGATGAATATGAGTCCAACGAACATGGACGGCCTCAATCCCATCATCCTGTCGCTGGTGACCTTCATTCCCGCCGCCGGGGGCCTGCTGATTCTACTGATCCCGCGCCGCGATCGTGACATCAAGTTATTTGCCTTGGTCATTTCCCTCCTCGCATTTGTGGCCTCGCTGCATTTGCCAGTACACCTGCATCGTGATCTCAACTCTTTCAAGTTCGAGATCGACAAAGTCTGGATCACCACCCCCAATATTCATTACCACATGGGCATTGACGGAATTTCCGTCTGGTTGGTCGTGCTGACAACTTTTCTCACTCCGCTGTGCGTGCTGATTTCCTGGAATTCAATCCACGAGCGGGTGAAGGAGTTCTTCATCCTGCTGCTGCTCCTGGAGACGGCTCTGATCGGTGTCTTCACGTCGCTGGATCTGTTCCTGTTCTACTTTTTCTATGAAGCCACGCTGATTCCGATGGCACTGCTGATCGGCATGTACGGCCACGGACGCAAGGTCTACGCAGCGGTCAAGTTTTTTCTCTTCACCATGATTGGCTCGATGTTCATGCTGGCCGCAATTGTGTGGCTGTACGCCAAAACTGGTAGCTTCGATTTTGTCGAGATCCAGCATAAGATCGCGAGCGGTGCGGTGCCCGGTTTTGAAGCCGCCTCGCTGTGGCTTTTCCTCGGTTTTTTCGTTGCCTTTGCGGTGAAGGTCCCAATCTTCCCTCTACACACTTGGCTGCCCGACGCGCACGTAGAGGCGCCCACCGCCGGATCGGTGCTGCTGGCCGGCGTACTGCTGAAGATGGGCACCTACGGCTTGCTGCGTTTTAATGTCGGCCTGTTTCCCGAGCAGGCGCACCGCAACGCCTCCTGGATTATGTTCCTGGCGCTGATCGGCATCATTTACGGCGCGCTGGTCTCGCTGGTACAGCCGAACATGAAGAAGCTGATTGCCTACTCCTCGGTCAGCCATCTTGGATTCGTCGTCCTTGGAATCTTCAGTTTCACCGCAGCCGGGTTAAACGGAGCCGTCTTTGTCATGCTCGCCCACGGAGTCGCCACCGGCGGTCTCTTCATGCTGGCGGGCATCCTCTACGAGCGCCGGCACACCTACGAGATCGCCGATTTTGGCGGGCTCGCCACGCCCATGCCCAAGTATGCCACCTTCTTCCTGGTCACCGTGCTTGCTTCGGTCGGTCTGCCGCTGCTGAACGGCTTCATCGGCGAGTTCCTGGTGCTGAGCGGAGCATTTCAGGCGCGGCCGATCTATGGAATCCTGGCTGCCACCGGAGTGATCTGGAGCGCCTGCTACCTGCTCTGGATGTATCAGCGCGTTTTCTTTGGCAAGGTGAAGCATGAAGTCAACAACGCGCTGCCCGATCTCAGCCTGCGGGAGAAGGCAGCACTTTGGCCGATTGCCATTGCCGCTCTGGTAATGGGCGTTGCGCCCCTGGTGTGGCTCAGCGCCATTGATCCGGCGGTGCAAGCGGCGAGCAAGGTGGTGGGCCAATGATGATGATGACGACGGCGTTCGCGCACTCATTCTCATTGCCGGGTCTGCTGGCACAGATGCAGACTTCCATGCCGCCACCGGGCGCCGACTACATGCGCATCCTGCCCGAGCTGGTGCTCTCGCTCTTCGGCATGCTGATCATGATCGTCGATCCGCTGCTCGACGAAGAGAATAGTCACCAGTCGCTCGGCACCATCGCGCTGATCGGCACGCTTGCAGCCCTGGCGTCGACGTTCTGGATGGCGCGGTATCCCGGAACCGCGTTTTGGAACATGGTTCGGGTGGAGGGTTTCAGCGTCTTCTTCCACGTGCTCGTCATCGCGATTGCGGCGGTCGCCATCCTCAGTTCTTTCGAATACTTGAAAGTTCAACGCATTCGCGCCGGGGAGTACTACGGCCTAATCTTATTCGGCACGGTTGGCATGTGCCTGATGTCGTCCGCCATCGAACTCGTACTTATTTTCATTGCTCTGGAAATCTCTTCGATCTCGACATACGTGCTGGCAGGCTTCCGGCGCCGCGAAGCCTCGAGTAGTGAATCGTCACTCAAGTACTTTCTGCTGGGATCGTTCGCCACGGCGTTCTTCCTCTACGGCGTCGCGCTCATGTTCGGCGCGACCGGCTCCACCAACATTGACGCAATCAGCCATGCTCTGCACTCCGGCAATGCACCCGTACCGGTGCTGGCCTATGTTGCAACGGCGCTCATCTTCGTCGGTCTGGGCTTCAAGGTCTCATCTGCGCCATTCCATGTATGGGCTCCCGATGTCTACGAGGGCGCTCCCGCTCCGGTGGTCGGACTGATGTCCACCGGCCCGAAAGCGGCGGCGTTCGCGGTTTTGCTGCGCGTTCTGATCGAAGCGCGGGCCCCCGGATACTTCTGGCTGATCTGGGTCTCGGCAGCGCTTTCCATGACGTTGGGAAATGTGTGCGCCCTGGTGCAAAACAACGTCAAACGGCTGCTCGCGTATTCTTCGATCGCCCACGCTGGATATCTGCTGGTCGCATTTGCCGCACAGCCCGAACTGGGCACGTCCGCGGCGATGTTCTACACTGCCGCCTATGCGGCCATGAACCTCGGCGCGTTTGCCGTGGTCAGCCACTTCGCGAACGCAGGCGAAAAATACGTCACGCTCGAAGATTACGCGGGCCTCGGCAGGAGGTCCCCCGTCCTCGCCGCGACCTTCACGTTCTTCCTGATGTCATTGATCGGAATTCCGATTACGGGCGGCTTCTTCGCGAAGTTCTACGTGCTGAGCGCCGCGCTGAAATCGAATCTAGTGGGCTTGGCGCTCATTCTGGTGCTGAATAGTGCCGTGGGCGCTTATTATTACCTGCGGATTATCGTCATGATGTACATGCGCGAGCCACGTGGCGAGGTTCCCGTGACGCCTTTGCCCGCCGCGGCAGGGCTCGCCATTGCCGTTTGCGTGCTGCTTACGCTCTACCTCGGAGTGCTGCCGGGACCCGTACTCGATTACGCCAGCCTCTCCGCGCGCCAACTTGTGAATGATACAGGGGCCCCGACGGCATCCTCAGTTTCGCTGGCAGTGGAACAGTAGATGGTGCTTGCCAACCTAGCACAAATTGCGTTATGACAAGTTTGTAATCCGCGCGTGGCTTGGGTTCTGCCCTGAGCAGCGAGCGCATGCAACGGTGGAAAACTAGGGCATACTGCGATTGACAATCGCCCTCAGAGTCGGCATTATTAGCTGCACACGTTTTCCCGAAATGTTTCATCATGGGACCGGAGGATCTATGGTTCAGTTTTTCCGCAAAATTTGGACCGACGAGCGAGGACAGGACATCGCTGAATATGCGGTCATGCTCGCCGTCATACTGGTATTGGTCATTGGTACCGTGCGTCTGATCGGAACCAACGCCAATAACGTGTTCTCGTCGGTTGCCAGTTCGATCCCGAACTAAGTTCGGTCCATCGGTTTTGGAACACAGCGGTATTGCAAACGTTGCAGTTGGACATTTCTATGGCTCGATTTAGCACCTTCCGCCTGTTTGGCCGCTACTGGTTTTCATTCGCGGCTGAGGTGCAGGATCGGAGCCAGTCAGCAGAGTAAAAGAGACAGCTCAAGGATTCCGCCAAAGCCGCGATACAAATCGCGGCCTTTTTGTTTTTGGTGGCAAATAGAAAGGTCATCGCCATGATTGTGAATATGTCCGACAGCGCCACCGAACAACAGATCGAACACATCATTCAACGCATCCGCGAAGCCGGATTTCAGCCGCACGTCACGCGTGGGACCGAGCGCACCATCGTTGCAGCCGTCGGCAGCGGTGGACGTCGCCATGAAATCGAGGCGCTTTCGGTCGCACCCGGCGTCGACAACGTAGTCGCAATCGCCCAGCCCTTTAAGCTCGTAAGCCGCCAGACGCGGCCGCAGGGGTCGGCAGTCGAGGTGGGCGCCGCAAAAATAAAAATCGGCGGCCCCGAAGTAGTCGTCATTGCCGGTCCCTGCTCGGTGGAGTCGCGCGAGCAATTGCTCGAGACCGCCGAAGGGGTAAAGCGCGCCGGCGCTACCATGCTGCGCGGCGGAGCCTATAAACCGCGAACCTCGCCGTATGAGTTCCAGGGCCTGGGAATTGAAGCGCTGAAGATTTTGCGCGAAGCACGTGAACTCACCGGTCTCCCGGTTGTAACCGAGGTGATGAGTACGGAAGACGTGGACCTGATCTGTGAATACGCCGATATGCTCCAGGTCGGTGCGCGCAACATGCAGAACTTCGCGTTGCTACGCAGGCTAGCCATCATCAAGAAGCCCATTCTGCTCAAACGTGGACCCTCAGCCACGGTGAAGGAGTGGCTGTTGGCGGCGGAATACCTGCTTTCCGGCGGAAACGATCAGGTTGTCCTATGTGAGCGCGGCATCAAAACCTTCGAAACCGCCACTCGCAATACGTTTGACCTCTCCGCGGTCGCCCTTGCCAAGGAACTCTCGCATCTGCCGGTGGTGGCCGATCCGTCGCACGGCACGGGCAAGCAGAGCCTCATCGGTCCGGTTTCGCGGGCTGCGATTGCCGTCGGAGCCGACGGCATTATCGTCGAGGTGCATCCCTGCCCGGAGCGCGCGCTTTCCGACGGCCCGCAATCTCTCGACCTCGCACAGTTCGAGCGCGTGATGCGCGGATTGAGTGCCCCTCTGCGCCCAGTGCTTGCTCGGCGCGGAGCAGCCTAAATCGGGCTTTGGTCGCGAAACGTGCCACCCGTCGGCTGCGACGTCGAGGCATCGTCGGAGGCTTTACTTGACGTCTCCGCAAGCTGGGCCGAGGTACTTCGAACTGATGGTGAAGTCCATGGTCATGGTATGTCCGTTGGCGTTGGTGACAGAATGCATCGTACCCTTGACGTTATCGGAGCCGATCGCCTCCACCACCAGAGTGCCGTCGGACAACGACTGTTTTTCTTCGCAATGAAACTTCACTTCCAGCTTGCTGCCCGTCGAATTTACCACGGTGCGCGTGCAATCCCCGCGATTGGCGCTAAAGGCGGAATGCTTCTCAAGCTTCTCTTTGGTGACGCATTCTTGGCGGATGTCGGTGTTTGACCCGCCCTTCATCATAGCTTCCATGCGAGCGCGCTGCTCGGGAGGCAACTTGGCGAGCGCGTCGGAAGGGATGTTTGGCATGGTCGGCATTCCAGTCATAGAATGAGTCACAGTAATTTCCCATAGACCCTCCTTTACGTTGAGGGGTGTGATATTGTCGGCGGCCCAAAAGATCATCGAGCAAAGGACGATCGGGACAATAAGAAGCTTGTTTCGCATCAGCACTCTCCCGGTGCTATCTGATTTTGTTGCGCTGAACAGCATTACACACCGCGAATTGCGGAGCAAACTAATTTTGCGGCGGATCGTTGCCGGGACTGGTGCAAGTACCGCTACAAGCGTCGAGACAACTGAGAGTTGGAATGCAATCTCGCGATTTCATTTTTTGGGAAGTGGATGTGCAGGCTGATTTCATGCTGCCTGGAGGCAAACTCTATGTTCCCGGAGCCGAGAAGCTTCTGCTCAACATCCGCAAACTGACGGACGCCGCCCGGCGCGGCGAAGTTTTCCTGGTTTCGCATGGAGACTTTCATTCGGTCAATGACCCTGAGTTTAAGCATTTTCCTCCTCATTGCCTGAAAGGATCGCCCGGAGCAGAACTCCTGCCGGAAGCGCTGACCGACAACTACGTCAGGGTTGAGAATGACTCGCGCCTGAAGCTGCCTGAGGATCTCTCCAACTACCAGCAGATCATCCTGGAGAAGCAGACCTTGGATATTTTTGAGTCTCGACACGCGGGCGCTCTAGTGGAACGTTTAGGAAAGACTGCGGAATTTGTCGTCTTCGGAGTCGTGACGGAATACTGCGTCAGTTGCGCGGTGAAAGGCTTACTGAAGCGAAAGCGGCGGGTGTCGGTGGTCCGCGATGCGATCGAAACCCTGGCGCCAGAAGCTGGCAATAAGACGCTGACGGAGTTACAAAGCCTGGGAGCGACCCTGGTTACTACTGACGAAATCCTCGCACAATTGCATCGAGCGCGCGCCTGACTCGTCACGATATGAGCATGCCGGCGATCGACGCCGACATCAGGTTCGCCATGGTTCCAGCCAGCATGGCGCGAATGCCGAGTTTGGCCAGTTCTCCTCGCTTGTTCGGAGCCAGCGCCCCGATGCCCCCCAACTGAATTCCGATCGAGCTGAAATTCGCGAAACCGCAGAGTGCAAACGTCGCGATCGTAAACGAGCGCGGGTCGAGCATAGCTCTCTGCGGCCCCAGCATGGAGAACGCCACCAACTCGTTCAACACCATCCGCGTACCGAGAAGACTGCCGATGGCGCCGCAGTCACGCCATGGAATTCCAATGACCCATGCAACCGGAGCAAACAACTTGCCGAAGATTTGCTGCATACTGGAGGGAAACCATCCTATTCCAAGATGATTGTGAATCCCGCCGAGGATGCCGTTGGCCAGAGCGATCAGCGCAAGAAATGAAATCAGCATAGCGGCAATGTTGAGCGCGAGCCCTAAACCATCGGTGGTGCCGCGGGCAATCGCCCCCAGCAAGTTTTCCTTCTTCTCCGCGTCTACCTCTTCTTCGCTCATGACGACGCGGCCGGCGGTCTTCGGAATTTCCGTCTCGGGCACGAGCATTTTCGACATCAGGATAGTCCCTGGAGCAGTCATGATAACCGCGCTCAGAAGATGCTTGGGGTCGATGCCAAAGGCGATATAGGCGGCCATGATGCCACCCGAAACGTGTGCCATGCCGCTGGTCATAACGGTCATCAGTTCGGAGCGAGTCAGGTCGGGGAGGAACGGGCGGATGGTGAGCGGCGCTTCGGTCTGGCCCATGAAGATACTCGCCGCTACGTTCAGAGACTCGGCCCCGCTCGCGCCCATGAAGCGGGTCATCACCTTTGCGGCGAGATTGATGATGATTTGCATGATCCCGTAGTGATAGAGCACGGCGAAAAATGCGGCGATAAAAATGACGGTCGGCAGCACTTGGAATGCGAAGACGAATCCCATCGATGAGCCCTGCGCGCCGAGTTCCCCAAACACAAACTTTGATCCGGCGAAAGCATAACTAAGCAACCGATTGACCGCGTCTCCAGCTTTCTGGAAGAGCACTTGGCCAACATGAATTCTAAGCACGAAGATGGCGAACACCACTTGCAGGCCCAGGCCCCAGGCCACCGTCTTCTTGCTGATCGCGCGACGGTTGGTGGAGAAGGCGTACGCAAGCCCCAACATGGTGAGCAGTCCGAGAATGCCAGTGAAACGTCCCATCTTTATCCCCTTGATAAATCAGTGTTCCCCTTTGTAAATCGCGCGATGAACCAACGATGGTTTGTGCGCGGGTGCGGCGTCGGCGATCTGATAGCTCTCCACCAGCAATGTTCTTGCGCGCGCGGCCTGGGCGTCGGAGTGGCAGTGAATGGTGCAGAGCGACTCGCCCTCGGAAACTTTGTCGCCGATTTTCTTATGAACCGCGATACCCACGGCAGGATCGACGGAATCTTCCTTGCGCTCGCGGCCTCCGCCCAGGATGACGCATGCGGTGCCCACCTGTTCGCAGGCGATCGCGGCCACGAACCCGCCTTTGGGGCTGGGCACATCGACACGGTGGTCGGTGCCGGGGAGCCGCGTCGGATCGTCGATTGCGCTGATGTCTCCGCCCTGCAACTCCACCATCTGCCGGAACCTTTCGAAAGCTTTGCCGGAGGCGATGATTTGCTCGGAGAGTTGCTTGCCTTGAGCCACCGTCTTCGAAGCGCCACCGAGATAGAACATCCAGGCGGCCAAATCGAGGCACAAATCGCGCAGGTCCGCCGGTCCGCCACCGTGCAATATCTCGATGCACTCCTGAACTTCGAGCGCGTTGCCAACCATGCGGCCGAGCGGCTGATTCATGTCGGTGATGAGCGCGACCATCTGCTTGCCCATGCGTTCGCCAGTTTCGACCATCAGTTCTGCGAGGAAGACGGCGTCTTCTTCCTTCTTCATAAAAGCCCCCGAGCCCGTCTTCACATCGAGCACAAGCGCGTCGGTGCCTTCCGCCAGTTTCTTGCTCATGATCGACGCGCAGATGAGATATGGACTCTCGACCGTGCCGGTAACGTCGCGCAACGCGTACAGTTTGCGGTCCGCGGGAGCGATCTTCTCGGTCTGGCCAATCATCGAACATCCGCAAGCTTTGAGAACGCGATGGAATTCCGGCACCGCGAGACCTACACGAAACCCAGGGATGGACTCGAGCTTGTCGAGCGTGCCCCCGGTGTGACCCAGCCCGCGGCCGCTGATCATGGGCACGTAGAGGCCTCCGGCAGCGACCAGCGGGGCCAGCACGAGCGAGGTCTTGTCGCCGACACCGCCGGTGGAGTGCTTGTCCACTTTCTTGGCGGGAAGAAAATCGAGATCGAGGACTTCGCCGGAATGCAGCATGGCATGAGTGAGGGCAGCGGTTTCCTCGCGCGTCATTCCGCGCAGAACTACTGCCATGAGCCATGCAGCCATCTGGTAATCGGGAATGCTGCCTTGCGTGCAGCCATCAACCAGGTATCCGATTTCAGCGGTGGATAATGAGCCGCCATCGCGCTTCTTGCGGATGAGGTCGATGACGCGAAACGGCGCTTGCGAAGCACTCGGCTGGCTCACTTGAGGCGAAAACCCTCCGGCAGAAGATCGGTGATGAGACTTTGCTTCGGTCCTTTTTCGCCCTGATAGAAGATGATCGCGCGCGGCCCAAACTCGTAGATGACCTGGCGGCAGGCGCCGCACGGCGAGCATGGAACTCCGTGGTCGTTGACGACGGCAACGGCCTGAATCTCAAGTTCTGGACCGTCTTTAGCGATAGCGGAAAAGATCGCAGTACGCTCGGCGCAGTTGGTCATTCCGTAAGAAGAGTTCTCGACGTTGCAGCCCATGAAAACTCGGCCTTTTGAGGTGAGAATGGCTGCGCCCACTCGAAAGTGGGAGAATGGCGCGTAGGCGTTCTTCATGACTTTGCGCGCGGCGCGGAGCAGGCGTTCGCGCGTGACAGCTGGCACTTTGGTTGTTCGCATAGGAGACCGATTTTACGCTACCGCGGCCGTAGCCTTGCGTACCGTCAACGACAGCATCACACGCGTAACACCGCTGATGATCATGCTCACGCCGACTAAAATGCCTATCGCCCAGGCGGAACTCGACGGCCATTGCAGGTAGATCATCAGTCCCAGCACGAGAGTAATGATCCCGTCGACCAGCACCCAGCTTGATCCTCCCAATGAACGCATCTTGAAAAACAGAATGATATTCAGGATGCCCTCAATCAGGAAGAGCGATGCCAGAATTAGCGTAAGCGATGCCACTCCCAGCACTGGATGCATGATCAGGTAGGCACCGAAGAGGATATATGCGATCCCGACCAGCAGCTTCCAGATCATGCTGCCCGCTCCATGAGCACGAAAGGCGAGCATCAGGTGGACGACGCCTGCCAGAGCGATAAGCCAGGCAATGGCCACGTTGACCGCCAAGGCGGCAAGAAATGGAGAACCAACGGCGACCATACCGAAGATGATCAGCAAAACGCCCCACACGATGGACAACGTCGAAGCCTGCTTTACGATGTCGACTGGAGTGTTCGGTGCCATAGAGACCCCCCTTTAAGAAGGACCAATCCTATCTCAAAATGCAAGTTAGTTGAAGGCTGCGAAGCAAGAGGATACTCAGGAAATTTCCTCACTCTCGAAGGCGAGGTTCCAGATTCAGCACTTCACTCGGACGAAGAGAATCCGTCAAAGCTGATCAGTGTCAACCTTGACGCTCGTGTGCGCGGGTGATAATTTCAGGCCACACGTGGCCATCCGGGAGACATCGTTCTGAGTCCACCAGAGAAGATGCGGAATTCGGCCGCACCCGGCCCCGTGGACTTTCGTCGGCGCAATTTTCTGATTCGCTGCTGTCAGGGAGCCTCAGCGGCGCTGATTCCTGCCCGTCTGCGCGGTCTCGGCTTCCCCTCCCTATACGGCTTTGACTCGACAGAGGCAGACTTGTCGAGCAGCGAATACCACCTGCATCCGCGCTATCGGATGTCTGGGCCCCTCGATGCTCTACTCCTTAAAACGCAGGCTGGCCTCGACGATTTTGTCACTGAAAAATACGCTGACCAGATCGCCGCGATCCTTGCGCAGTGGAGTTCCGGCCTGCAGCAGTCGCCGCAAGATCTAGGAGCAATCGAAAAAGTTCTTCTGCCAACTTTTTCGGGAGCTTCTCTCCAGCCAACTGACTCCCGAGTTGTGCGGCCGGGCCCCGCAATCAATCTCCGTCAGAATACGTTCACACGGGAGACTGCCCTTGGGCGGGATGCATTTCTGCGGGAATTGCGCACCGCTATGAGCGGCTTTTCGAAGATTCTTACGGCTGAATTTCAGGTGACGGCTATTGACGCTGGTTCCATGCCAGCGGCGGCGCAATCTCCCGGTCAGCTACAGACGCGCATTCGATATGAATTGGTGGCCACCGGCCGCGACTTCTACCGGGAACAGCGCGTCGGCTACTGGCAGCTTACCTGGGAACGGTCCGCGGCCGGTGAGTTCCACGTGCGCAACTGGCGGACGCTGGATGAAACGCAGAGCCGCTCCACCAACCCCGGCTATGTTGACATCACGGCAGCCGCACTCGGCGGCAATGCGTCCTATTCCGCGCAGCTTCTGCACGGAACTGATTACTGGCGGACGGTGCTCGACGGCGCCTGCGGCATTGATATTTACGGGCACAACGGCGTTTCGATAGGCGACATCGATGGCGATGGATACGACGATCTCTATGTTTGCCAACCGGGCGGCCTTCCGAACCGGCTTTATCGGAATCGGGGCGACGGAACGTTCGAGGACATCACCGAAGCGTCGGGCATCGGCGTGCTCGAAAACACGGCCTGCGCGCTGATTGTCGACGTCGACAATGATGGACGACAGGACGTAATCGTCGTGCGGGCCACCGGTCCCATGTTGTTTCTAAACGAAGGCGGTGGCAAGTTTCGCCAGAAGGCGGACGCATTTCAGTTCGCCACGCCGCCACAAGGGACCTTTACCGGAGCGGCGGTGGCGGATTATGACCGCGACGGCTGGCTGGACATCTACTTCTGCCTCTACGTCTATTACCAGGGCACCGACCAGTACAAGTATCCGTCTCCTTATTACGACGCCAACAATGGGCCTCCTAATTTCATGATGCGCAACCAGCGCGACGGTACGTTTCGCGACGTGACTGCCGAGACCGGCCTCAACCAGAACAATACGCGCTACAGCTTTTGTTGCGGCTGGAGCGACTTTGACCGCGATGCCTGGCCCGATCTTTACGTGGTCAATGATTTCGGACGCAAGAATCTTTACCGCAACAATGGCAACGGAACTTTTACTGACATTGCTGCGCAAGCGAGAGTTGAAGATGTCGGCGCGGGGATGAGCGTCTGCTGCTTTGACTATGACAATGACGGCGCGGAAGACCTCTACGTGGCGAACATGTGGACAGCAGCGGGCGAACGCATCACCACGCAGGATATCTTCAAGAAGGATGCTGTTGAGGGAACGCGAGCGCTGTATCACAAGCACGCTATGGGCAATTCGCTATTCCGGAATGTCTCTCGAGACTCCACTCTCATTTTCGAAGATCAGACCCGCGCTGCCGGCGTTGGAATCGGGCGCTGGGCATGGTCGAGCGACGCATGGGATTTTGACCATGACGGCTTCCCCGACCTCTACATCACGAATGGCATGGTCAGCGGCCCCTCGCGCAAGGACGACAACGACAATTACGAAGACCTCAACAGTTTCTTCTGGCGGCAGGTGGTTGCCTATTCGCCTGACCAGGCGAAGCCGTCTCACGACTACGAGCAAGGCTGGAGCGCGATCAACGAATTGATCCGGGCCGACGGCACCTGGAGCGGCTACGAGCGAAATATTTTTTACGCCAACAACGGCGACGGAACTTTCTCCGATATATCGGGCGTGGTGGGGCTGGACTTTCTGCAAGACGGACGGGCGTTCGCCCTGGCGGATTTCGATCATGATGGCCGTCAGGAAGTCTTTCTGAAGAACCGCAACGGCCCACAGTTGCGGCTTCTGAAGAACGTCATCGAGAACCTGCCTCCATCCATTGCCTTTCGCCTGCGCGGCACGAAAAGCAATCGTGACTCGATTGGCGCGGTAGTGACCATTGAAACTGAAGTGGACCGCCAAGTTCGACCGCTGCAGGTCGGATCATTGCAAGTCCGATCGTTGCAAGCTGGATCGGGATTTCTTTCGCAACACAGCAAGGACGTCTTCTTCGGCCTGGGAGGGGTGAAAGGCCCGGTGCGCGCCTCAATTCGCTGGCCGAGCGGACTGGTTCAGGAGTTCCGCGATCTGCCGATCAACCACCGGGTGTGGATTGAAGAAGGCTCCCAACCATCTCGAATGGAGGCCTTCAAAACACCCGCGGCGCGAGGCCAGTTCAATGACGCGAAGCCGCTGGACACTCAGCCACAGAAAATCGAGACGCTGCCGACGACGACTGAGACCTGGTTGCTGGCGCCGGTCGAGGCGCCCGATTTTTCTCTTCCCGATCTCGCGGGCCAGACGCACTCTCTATCTTCGCTGCGCGGAAAGCCGGTGCTGCTCAACCTGTGGGCCGTCGGAGCCGAGGGATGCAAGGAAGATTGGGTCGCATTCAATCAGCGCCACTTGGCTTGGTCGGCGCAGGGTCTCCAACTGCTTGCTGTAAATCTGGACAAGACGGCCGATGCGGAAACCGTCCGGACGCTGGTGCGTGAGCGTCGGCTTTCGTTTCCGATCCTGCGCGGCGCGTCTGATGTGGTGGACGTCGCCGCCATCTACAACATTCTTTATCGTTACCTCTTTGACCGGCATCGCGATCTCGATCTTCCCACATCGTTCCTGATCAACGCCAAAGGGGAGATCGTTAAGGTTTATCAGGGCCCGGTGGACGCCGACCACGTGGAACACGACTTCCGGCACATCCCCCAAACTAACGCGGAACGGTTAGCCCAAGCACTTCCCTTTCCCGGCGTGACCGACGCGATTGAGTTTGGACGCAACTATCTCTCCTATGGTTCGGTGTTTTTTCAGCGCGGCTATATGGATCAGGCCGCAGCGTCGTTTCAGATTGCTCTGCGCGATGACCCTCAAAGCGCCGAGGCTCTCTACGGCATCGGAAGCGTGTATCTGGACCAGCAGAAGACGGCTGAAGCCCGAAAGAGCTTTGAACGGGCGCTCAAACTTCGTGCGAGCTATCCCGACACCTCGGCGAATTCCTGGAACAACCTCGGTTTGCTGGCCGCGCGCGAAGGACGCATGGACGAAGCAGTCGCCAACTTTCAAGAAGCGCTCAAGCTCAGTCCCGATCATCTGATCGCGCTCAATAACCTGGGCAGCGCCTATCGCCAGCAAAAGCGCTGGGATGATGCTCGCAAAACTTACGATCGGGCGTTGGCAATCAACCCCAACGATGCTGAGGCCAATTACGGTCTGGGGATGGTGCTTGCGCAGAATGACGATACCGCGCGCGCCTTCGATTCCCTGCAGAAGGCGCTGAAACTGCGTCCGGTTTATCCCGAGGCGCTGAACAACCTGGGGATTCTCTATCTGCGCACCAAGCGGCGCGATGAGGCGGTGGCAAGCTTTGAGCAGTGCATGCGCGTCGCTCCCACCTTCGATCAGTCTTACCTGAACCTGGCGCGGGTGTATGCGATAGAGGGCGCGCCGGATAGAGCTCGGGCCGTGCTGCTCGAACTGCTGAAGCAGCATCCGGGACACGAGCAGGCGCAGAAGATGATGGAGCAGTTGGGACGCTAGGCCGTCGCTGAGGTCACGGTTTGCCCGGCAGCGGCGTCGCGGCGCTCAGCAGATCCACAAACAATTTATAGAACCTGTCCGTATCCAAATCGACCTGCACTTCCACCGGCTGCACGTTCCCCTTGGGCTTATCCCGATCGGACCACGTAAGCGTGTCTCCGTAGCCGGGGCCGCGACTCACGTTCACGTCCATGTAGCGGTTCTCTTTCTTCGTAATCACCGATGGGTCAAGCCAAGCCACCGACGCGAGTTCGTCCCATAGATAGTTATATGAGCCCCGCAGGTGCGCATACTTGCCGATGTATTGCGCCGATGGCGTCTTGCCGGTCTTGATCTTGTCGATCAGTTCATTGCTCATGCGTGTCTTCACGGAAATATCTACCGTGGTGCAGACAATCTTTTTCCAGGGAGCCCGCAGCACAATGTGAGCCGCTTCCGGATCGAACCAGAG
>DATFZT010000124.1:0-2655 GCA_035314185.1 Terriglobales bacterium | reverse complement strand
CGAGGAGAGTGCAACATCGTAATTGGTAACTCCCGAGAGGTTGGCCCGGTCGGGATCCACCTTCAGCCGCACTGCCATCGCAGGTTCGCCCCAGTCATCACGAACTCGGGTAGCGTTAGGCTGCTGGCGGAAGATCGTCTGGAGTTGGCTGGAGAGCTGGCGCAGCACGGCTTCATCTGGACCCGAAATCCGAATCGAAATCGGTATACCCACAGGCTTGCCGGTTTCAAGTTGCCGCACGTCGATGCGTGCCCCAGGCACGTCCCGACTCAAGGCTGTCTGCAGTGGCCCGACGAGTTCATTCGTCAAGTGCTTGTCCGTGACCTCCACAATGATCTGTGCATAATTCACCTGCTGCTGTTCAGGTTCCACAGAGAACCAGAACCGCGGGCCACCACCTCCGACGAAGGTCGTGAGGCTCTTAAGCACGTCCTTCCTGTGATGTTCCTTTCCGAACCGGTCCGCTTCTTCGCGGATCACCTTTTCAGCCCTTTCTGTGGCGACGTTTGTAGCTCCGAGCGGCGCGTCCGGGGGCAGCCAGACGTCCACATACGAAAGGTAAGACAGGTCCTTGGGGAAGAACTGTGGTTTCAGCGACGAGAAGAAGTAGCCGCCGACGACCAGCACGATCAGTGAGCCGGCGAACACGCCCCACCGGTGCCTAAGAGCAAAATCGCCAACTTTGTAGTAGAGCCCGGGGAAGCCATGCGAGCGTCGCTCGGCCATGGGAGGCTCAGCATGCTTCGGAGCCTTAATCATGTAGTACGCGACGAGCGGGATGAACGTGAACGAGACGATGACCGACGCTACCAAGGTGCAGGTCATCACCACCGGCAGGCTGTAGAGGAAGAAGTACGTGTCGCCCGTCAGCAGCAGGAACGGGAGATACGCGACGATGTTCGTGATGGTCGCGAAAATGATGGCCTTCGCCAGCTTGGTTGGCCCCACCCACGATGCGAGCTCTCTCGGGGAACCGCTACCCAGCTCGCGCTTGATGGCGTCGCCGGCCACCACGGGCATATCCACCAACAAGCCGAGAGCGATGATCAACGTAGCGATCGACACCTGTTGAATGTCGATGTTAAGAATGTGAACGATGCCGAAGCTCATGGCCAGCGTCAGAGGAATGGACGCAGCCATCAGCATCGCCGCACGCCAGTCCCAGAATCCAACCAGCGCGACGACAACCACCAGGACAATGGCCTCATAGAGACTGGTCATCAGCAGACTGACCAGTTCCCGCACTTGCTTCGGCTGGTCCGAGGTGCGAGCAAGGATAAGATCAGGAGGCAGTTGCGGCCGCACGGTTGCAAGCGCCTTGTCTATCGCTTCCCCGAACTGAAAGATCTGCTCGCCTGACCTCATTTGAACAGCCAGCGTAATCGCTCGGTTGCGGTGCCAGACTCCCTTGGCATCCCTATAGGTCATGTAGTTCAGGTAACGCGCGGGGCTCTGGTAGGCGCGCGAAATGTTGAGGAGGTCGCGTAGATAAACGGGGACTCCGGTTGACGATGCTCCGACCAATACGTTCCCGATCTCCTGCACGTTTTTAAATTCCGAAGTGGCATCAATCCGCACGTTTCTCGCTTGTGTCTCCAGGATGCCGCCGGGAGCGGTTACATTTCGAGCACTCAAGACGTCCTTGATTTTCGAGGGCTGTAGACCGAATGAGGCCACGCGCTGGGGCGAGTACTCGAGGTAGATCTGTTCGGGCAAAACGCCGGCGCGCTGGACCTTGGCTACGATCGGCAGGCGCTGCAGCGTGCGCTGGATTAAATCGGTGTAGTCATCCAGTTGCCGGTATGAATAGCGGTCGCTCGCCTCTTCCGCGATACGCTGCCCGGTAGATTCCGGATCGCGAATGATGATCGGACCCCATGCGTCGGGATGAAACTCGTATTCCTGCAGACGCTTTTCCACAAACTCGCGACCGTATGCACGCAGCTCTTCATCGGACTTCTGAGTTGCGAAGTCGATTCCGGCACAGCCTGCCACTGATAAGAAAGCTACGTTCTGCGCAAAACCGTCGCGTTGCGCCTGCTCGGCAAAAATTCTGAACGGCTGCTCAATCACACTTGATGATACGGACGGCGGATAACAATAGATTACGGTTGCCCTTCCCTTGCTATCTCCCTGACGGCTATTCTCGATTGCCTGACGGACGCCGCGGGCGCGCAACTCGATTTCAATGGGTGGCACAGGCGGACTGGCTACTGTGAGCATGAGCGCCGCGGTGTCGCCGAAGTCGCTGATCCAGGTGATCGGCCCCGCCCCGTCCGGAAGGTCGTTGATCTGCGAGAGCCGTTGCCCAATATCCTGGAATTCCTGCTTGGTGTTCTGAATATTGTCCACCAACCGAACAAGGACGACGGACACGTTGTCCTGGGTAGTGGATTCCACCCGGTCCACCTTGCTGTTCCCGGTGGCTGCCTGCTCGATCTTTCTGGTGACCAGTTGCTCTACCTTGTCGGACGCAATCCCTGGCCATGGACAGATCGCCAGCCCCACGCGCACTGGGATGTCGGGGTCTTTGCGTTTGGGCATGTTCATGTATGCAAAGACACCCCAGGCGAGAGTTGCGAATAGTGCTACCCAGGCAATCTGACGGTTCTCGGTGAAGAATCGCGCTATATTGCGCTTGCTGTTTGGGCTTTC
>DATFZT010000123.1:0-3353 GCA_035314185.1 Terriglobales bacterium | reverse complement strand
ACAAACCCAAAACAGCATCCACCGAGCACGCCCTTCTCAAAAAGCAAATTTCAACGTCTGTCGGCCGCTCGGAATTTCTCACCATCATCACCAGATCAACAATCGCAGCACCCATTACAATGACCTTCATGTCCGACGATTTTCTGCCAGACGATCTCCTGCGCTACCGCCCCGAGTTCCCCATCCTCGAGCGCACCAACTATATGATCTCCAACTCCCTCGGAGCCATGCCGCGCGCCGTTTACGACGCGCTCCGCGCCTACGCCGATGTCTGGGCAACCCGCGGCGTTCGCGCCTGGGAAGAACGCTGGTGGATGCTCGCGCTCGAAGTGGGCAACGAACTCGGCGCTCTAATGAACGCGCCCAAGAACTCCGTCTCTCTGCACCAGAACGTCACCACCTGCCAGGCCGTGGTCGCCTCCTGTTTCGATTTCACCGGCCCACGCAACAAAGTCGTTTACAGCGATATGAACTTCCCCTCGGTCATGTATTTCTGGGAAGCGCAGCGCCAGTATGGCGCGCGAGTTCACATGGTCAAGACGGATGACGGCATCAGCGTCCCCACCGATCGTCTGCTCGACGCCATCGACGAACACACACTGATCGTGCCCATTTCTCACGTTATTTTTCGCAGCTCCTACATCAACGACGCCAAGGCCATCATCGACAAAGCGCACAAAGTTGGAGCTCACGTCGTCCTCGATACCTTTCAGTCTCTAGGCACCGTTCCCGTGGATATTCAGTCGCTGAACGCCGACTTCGCCTGCGGAGGCGTGCTCAAGTGGCTCTGCGGCGGTCCTGGCCTAGCGTATCTCTACGTCCGCCCCGACCTCGGCAAGAAGCTGGGGCCGAAACTTACCGGATGGTTCGCGCACGAAAATTCCTTCGCCTTCGCCACCGGTCCCATCCGCTACGCCGATCCTCCCTTCCGATTTATGAACGGAACCACGCACATCCCCGCCATTGAAGCCGCGCGTCCAGGTCTGAAAATTATTCAGGAAGTTGGAGTAGAAAAAATTCGTGAGAAATCCAAGCGTCAAACCGCCCGCCTGATCGAGTTCGCCGACCGGCAAGGATGGCGAGTCAACACTCCGCGCGATCCCGAACAACGCGGCGGCACCGTCTCCATCGATATGCCCGATTCGCAACAGGTAAGCCGAGAACTTCTGGCCCGCGACATCCTCGTAGACTGGCGTCCCAAAGCGGGCGTCCGATTCTCGCCGCACTTCTACAACACCGACGCGGAAATCGATGCGGCCATGGCAGCCGTAGTAGAAATTCTCAAAACCCGCGCCGTGACCGCGTGAGCATAATGATGATGAATCCTGCGCAATCGCAGCCAGTAACCGTTACCTCCGTAAGGCCATCGCGACTCTTTCTCCGTGTCCTTTGCGCAATCTCTTCTTATCCTCATATCAGATCATTCCGAGGCCAGCCAGGAACGCACTGTGACCGTTTGTCTTTCCTTCTTTATCCCGATCAACCAGCTCACGATTCTTTCGTCGGTCGCGATAGCCGGAGGTTTGTACTTTTTCGTTCTCGGATTCCAACTGCTCGCCCGCAAGCGCTTGTTGCTTGCCACACCCACCTCCAAGGTTCGCAGCGCCGCCTTGGGACTGGTTGAAGTCAATGGCATAGCCGCCGGTCCTCACACCATGCCCGCGCCGATCACCGGCAAGCCTTGCTTCCTCTACCACACCACCGCGTGGCAGCAGCGCGCCGACAAGAAGCAGGAATGGGAGAAAGTTGCGGACGAGACTTTGCACCTGCCGTTCTTCATCGACGACGGCACCGGCCAGTTGCTCATCGAGCCTCTCGGGGCCGATCTGGACCTGCGCCGCGACTTTCGTGAAGAATATGCCTCCTCGTTTTTTTCGTCGACGTTCTTCTCGAACGAAGCGAACGTTCCGCCACGCATCAGCGTTTTTCTTTCGCGCCACGGCGTCGTACTGGCTCGCCGCTTGCGCATCGAGGAGCGCTTGATCAAACCCGAAGACGCGCTCTTCATCGCTGGAACTCTCACCGAAAATCCAGGCGTTGAGGTGCGGCCGTTTTCGCCGCGCGACGTTCGAATGGAAGCCCGAATGGACGACTCGCGCACCGATAAGCCGCACTACTCCGCGGCGGACAATTCCGCAGAGCAGCTACCCGCCCCGCAGGTCATCAAACTTCAGAGTGGCGCAGCCCCTTCCACCACTCAGGAAATGAGCCAGCAAGCGAAAATCGCGGCCGCGCTCACTCGCGCCGGCATCACCAGGCCAGAGGCATGGTCCGCCGCCGGAGTCCCCTACCAAAGCGTAGCCGTCGACGAAAACGCGCCGCCCGCGCCAGTCTCCGCCCACGACGAAAGGCGCCTGTCGGAAGTGCATCCGCGCCCGAACGGGAACGACCAGCCCCAGCCATCCGCCTTCAATCTCACTCCGCTCGTCGTATTGATGAAAGGCGCGAATAACCCAACATTTGTGATCTCCTTCCGCAGCCAGAAGGAATTCGTCAGCGCGCTCGGATGGAAATCCGGCGCCATGGTCTGGGGAGGTGCCGCCATCACCCTGCTCGGCCTCTATATGCTGCTGATGCAGATGGAGTTGCTGTAGCCGACATAGGCGAAAGCGAAATCCGCCATCCAAAAGGTTATGGCGTCCATGCAGCCCGTAGCTAAATGCTCAATGCCAAGCGCGAACAGCTAATTTAGAATGTCTCATGTGACCGAACCCGTCCGGATCGGAATTCTCGGCGACTTCAATCCCGATTTCCGTTCCCATCACGCGACCAACGATTCGCTCCAGCACGCGGCGAAGAAGCTCCAGCTGGCAGTGGAATCGGCTTGGCTTCCAACGCCGTCGCTGCTCGAGCCGGACGCCGCCGCCACCCTCGATTCCTTCGATGGCCTGTGGGCTTCGGCGGGCAGCCCCTTCAAGAGTTTCGACGGCATGCTGAAAGGTATCGAGTTCGCCCGCGTCTACGACCGCCCCTTTATCGGCACCTGCGCCGGTTTCCAGTACGCGCTCATCGAGTGCGCCCGCAACGTGCTCGGCATCGCCGACGCCACCACCGCCGAAGAAGACCCGGACGCCAAGAACATCGTCATCTATCCCGTAGCTTGCGCCGTTCCCAACCGCGATAAGAACGCGCCCAAGCTGTCCGGAAAAGTCAGCAAGATCCGCCTCCGTCCCGGATCCTATCTCGCGGCGTTTTATGGCAAGGAAACGATTGAGGAAGAATTCTTCTGCAACTACGAGATGAATCCCGAGTTCGAATGGATGGCCATGGAAGCGGGTTTTCCGATCGTGGCCCGCGGCTCCAAGGAAGAATGCCGTGCCATCGAATCTCCCGCGCACTTGTTTTACGTCGCG
>DATFZT010000122.1:0-3088 GCA_035314185.1 Terriglobales bacterium | reverse complement strand
CGGCGAGCCCGGCCTGCAATACGAGGCAACGTCAATGAGCGACCGTCGCCTCCGAGACCACGTCTACGGTGGATGCCTTTGGTCTCGCTTAGTAATGGAATCGAATCGCGAAACTCCTGGATAACGCGCATCTCGTCAGCGCTTGGTTTCCTGACGGCAAGCCGACTTCCCGGTACCTAACCGCACGACCCCTAAGTGGATTACTTCCGCTAGCATGGAGCGCATCTAAAGACCCAGATGTCTTCAGCGCGAGAATCCCTTGTGGAACCGGAAAGGCCACCCGGAAAAACGGGGTTCTCGCTTGTTGTATGGATAGAGGCGCGTTGCGGAGGCTCCTGTGAGTGATGATTCCGTACCTCTGGCGCTACCCCTGCTGCGGTTGTCAGCCGGCTCCGCGGAGGTCACGAAGCTGTATCGCGAATTACGCAAACCGCTGCTGCGCTACCTGATCTGCCTTGGACTTTCGAACGATGAAGCGCAGGATGTGGTGCAAGACGCGTTTGTCAGCCTGCAGCGCCATTTGTCGTCGGGTGGAGACCAGAAAAACATCCGTGGCTGGCTGTTTCGCGTTGCGCATAATCAGGCCCGAAATCGTCAGACGAGCTACGACCGGCGATTTGGCAAAACGCTCGACGGGGGAATGGATTTCTTGGCGGATAGCGCGACGCCCGAGCAAGTACTGCTGAGAAAAGAGAAGTTGCGTCGGGTCGCAGCTGCGATCCAACTACTTACGGAGTGCGAACGGGAGTGCCTGCTGCTAAGGGCGGGAGGACTGCGCTACCGCGAAATCGGAGAAGTCTTGGGAATAGCCACGTCCACGGTGGGAGACACGGTGGAGCGCGCGATGAGGAAACTAGCGGAGAAATGCAATGTGTGATGTTCAAGGAAAACTAATTGCCTGGCTTGACCTGGAGCTGCCGACGGCCGAAGCCAACGAAGTGGAGCGCCATATCGAACAGTGCAGGGAATGCCAGCGGTGGGTCGCCACCTATGGGCACGTGAGTGAGACCTTCGATGCTTACTGCGATGCGGTGATGGTCGCGAAGGAGCCTCGCCGGGTTTCGCGTTGGGTGCCCGTGCTGGCGAGCAGCCTTGTGGCCGCGTCGATAATGCTCCTGGTACTTCTGCGGGGGCGCGTCGAGCTGGCCCCGGTTCTTGCGCCGACAGTTGCGACTGCTTCTGCGCCTGTTCCCGCGCCTTCCTTTGCGGCAGTGCCTGGCCCCCGCAAGCCGACGATGCGCAGGCATCACATGGCTCAGGCTTCACGCGTTGAGGAGCGGTTCACGCAAGGGCAGCCCATGGACACCGCTATCCAAATTGCAATCCCCGCCGAAGCGATGTTTCCTCCCGGCGCCATGCCGGCTGGAGTCAATTTCATCGCCGACCTGAGGATTGCTCCGGATGGATCTGTCCAACAGGTTCGTCTGCGGCAGTGAATTCGGTTTAGCTAAAGGAGAGTCATGGCCATGACACGCGCATTGTTTCTGGTTCTCGTAGCTGCATCTTGCGCTCTTGCTCAAGAAAAAGGGGCTCCAGACATTGGGGCGCAAGACAAGGGGATGCAAGAGAAGGGGGACGTGTTCTATCAAACCGCGGGTCAGGTGGCCGTTGCCTCGGGCGCATTTGGCAACGTGTCGCATCCCGTCGTAGGTGCGCCATATTCTGCGACGACCACGAGCGAACACGTCCAGACGCTTGCGGACGGCAATCGCATCGTGCAGACGACCACGGGAAGCACGGCGCGCGATTCACAGGGTCGCACGCGGCAGGATACGGCCTTACCGGCGATAGGAACCCTGTCGGCAGACAATGCCCCGCATTTGGTTTTCATCCACGACCCCGTCTCGGGGAGTTCTTACACACTGAATCTGACGGAGAAGACCGCGCACAAAATGCCCTCGCTTCCACCTCTTTCCCCCAATGCCGGGGACGTGGCCGTGGCGGGCGGCGGCGCTGCGGGTGGCACGGTTACGATGAGAGTCTTCGACGGAAACGGGGCGCTGCCATTACCTCCGCCTGACGCAACGCCGACAATCATAACGGCTCCAGGACCGGATGTATTCTTCGAGAAACACCTGATTACGGAGGGGCCGAGCCAGGCGAATACCGAGGACCTTGGTTCTCAGACCATGGAAGGCGTCCTGGTGAAGGGCACACGAACGACGCGCACGATACCGGCCGGTCAAATTGGAAATGAGCAGCCGATCACGATTGTTACCGAAGTGTGGACTTCGCCGGAACTCAAGACGGTGGTCTCCAGCAAACGGAGCGATCCGCGTATGGGGGAACAGACGTTCCGTCTGACGAATATCGTGCGGGCCGAGCCGAATCCGACCTTGTTCACGGTGCCCGCGGATTTCAAAATCGTGGATGCCCCGGCGCCGATCTTTTATCGAACGAAGCAATAGCGGCACCATTCGGTGCGCCAAAGCATGCAAAGCTCTTATGTTCGCACCGTTCAACGGCCATTCGCGCGATCAGCGATGGTCGTCCCTACCGCGACAGTTATCGCTTCGTCCGCCGCATTAGTGCGCCAGCAGTGAGTGAGCAATCGCTGGAGAGAAGCCGACTTACCGGTACTTAACCGGATTTGTCGTAGGTCGGAATTATTTCGGCGAGGGAAATTGCTAACGGATTAACAAAATCGAGGGTAACAACTGGCATCAACGGAGACCTCATGAACCGCCCGATCCTCGCCCTCATCATTGGTTGTGTGCTCCTAGCAGCTCGCGGCGCCCAAGCCCTGACCTCCACGCGGGGCTGCGCTACGGCTGCGCGCCGTGGATCGCGGCCCGATCGCGCTCGGCCTATAATTGCAACGCTGGCAATTTGGAGCAAGCGAGGATGATGGCGAAGTCGCAGCCGCAAATGGCGGGTGGCACGGTAGAGAGCCGTGACGAAAGGCACCTGTTTCCGATGCTAGGCGCGACCACGATTGTACTCCTGCTTGCCGCGTGCAAGCTGGTGGTGCATTTGTACGCGGGACACAGGTATGGGTACTTGGGTGACGAGTTGTACTTCCTGGCCTGCAGCCGTCATCTCGCTTGGGGCTATGTCGATCAGCCGCCGCTGATCGCGATGATTGCCT
>DATFZT010000121.1:0-3166 GCA_035314185.1 Terriglobales bacterium | reverse complement strand
ACCATAACCCAGTTCAACAGCTTGGCTAGCGGCCACCAGTCGGCGGGCGTGTTCATCCAGATGTGGCCACATGCCAGCAAAGTACTGGGCGAGTTGGGCATCGGTGTCCATGCCCAAAGTGATAACACATTCGAATGGTAGATGTAAATGTTATTTATTGACGATGCCTTAGCAAATCTGAGATCGCCCGCCGGTTGCAGATCGGGCGCACCTCGGTGCGGCGTATTCTGACAGCGAAGGAGCGACGACTATGAGCGGTTCCTCCATTCAGTTCCACAAGCGCTGGATCGATCAGTGCGAGGCCACGGAAGTCATCCGCGAACGCTTCGGCCTGCAGAACGCCCTGGACTACCTGATCGGCGAGAAGCTGTTCCACTTCGTACAGGCGTCGGAGCAGCGTCCCGAGTTTGCCGCCGAACTGCCGCCATTCGTGGCGGAAATCCGTCGGCTGTTTATGGCTGAGGAGATCCGTGAGTATCTTGATCACCTGGAGAAAACGAAGTACCTCGCGCCGCTGGAGCCGGAGCTGGACGTGCATGACCCGGACGAGGAGGACGAGAAGTGGCTGGAGAATCCGGTGATGGGCGCGGAAGAGTTGCTCCGGTTCTCCGCGGTCCGCCAACTGCTCGGCGAATAGGGCGCCATGGCCAAACCCAAACGAGATCCCATTCGGGAGGACCGGATTCACAACGAGGCCATCGTGGACGCCGGCCCGGAAGAGCAGGCGATGGGTTGGTACTACTACCTGGAGGGCAGAATCCGATTTCCTTTCCGAGCGCGGTGCATCGCTGCCAAGGTCGTTTCGCCGCTCCGGAAAGGAGAAGCGGCCGAGGTCCTGCGCATGGCGCCGGAAGACTCCTGCGAACACGACATGCTGGTGCTGATCCGCCGGCAGGGTCGCAACCTGGCCGTGCCTCTATCGCAACTGGCCGGCATCGAGCCGGACGAGTCAACCGCCGAAGCGATCGGCGACTGGCATTACTGGGTCGCGCAAGGCTACTGCCTCTGACGCCTCTGACGCGTGCCTGCCGCCTCCTCGGGATCGGCCGCACCCAGGTACAACGCCTTCCGGCAGCCTATTTCAGCCAGGAATAGGGCAGTCCGCATTCCCACGCAGGCTTGCCGAAAGCTCACGACCTTGTGGGTATCCGACATCCGTTCATCGCGCCAGCCTAATACGTCTGAGCGCTGCGAGGATGGCCACGGCGACAGAGCCGCGTACACGAAGCCCCGCACCGGACTAACTATTAACTAGCGTCGTACGCTGAGTCGTCAATCAGCGTGAGATCGTCACCGTGCGACGCAGAGGGGCTCGAGATGCGACCCTCGTTCCCGCCGACAAACTGGCCGGTTTGATCGAGACCCGAA
Organism: Terriglobales bacterium; assembly: GCA_035314185.1. Lineage (GTDB taxonomy): Bacteria > Acidobacteriota > Terriglobia > Terriglobales > Acidobacteriaceae > Acidiflorens. The sequence continues at coordinate 1,798 of DATFZT010000121.1, read as the reverse complement.
ATTCTGGCCCGGTACACCTTCGAAAGCCACATCGCATCGCAGATCCGCGCACAGCGCGCTAGACGGCAAAGTGGCACGGCGGGCATTGTCGTCCGCGGGGGCGGTGTTCATTCGTTCGGCATCGGCCAAACTGCCCCCGCCTGATGTCTTCCATTTTCGTCATCGTTTCTTCCCCCCGACAAAGGGGTTCGCGGCTGCCTGCTTCATCCACGAGGCTACTTGGTGCTCGTCGAGATCGTCCACGGATGCCAGCTCTACGCCTCGTGTGGACTTGCCCATCCCAATCGGCGTCACAGGCGGTTCAGGCTTGATCTCCGTGCCGCGTATGAACATCAGTTTCACGTGACCGACGAAAGCACCGGACGAGAAGCACCAGCCTCCGCCCACACCGTAGTACGCCATCCCCCACTTCACTGCACGTTGGAGGTTTGGCAACGTATTGGCAGCCAGAGCATCGACACGCTCGGCGATACTGCGCTGCGGCTGCGGCAAGCTCGCGATATAGGCGAACACGGGCTCGTCGCCTTCCGCGGCCTTCGCGGCGCTTGCCTTGCCGGTCATGGCGACCAGCAGCTTCGTGCCAGTTTGGCCTTGGGCATCAGGCTTGAGGGGAGGCTTTCTCATGATCTCACCAAGGTGACGAGAAGTGTGTCCAGCTGCTCGAACTGCTCGCCTGCCCCGCTTGTGCTTCCAGAGGCGATTGCGTCGTCGAGGGCTTGCTTTGAGGGATAGAGTTCGTGCAGGACCAGTAGCGTCTTGTCGCCCTTTTCCTCGAAGGTCACCGTGGAAACGGCACCATCGGCGCTTTCCTCATTCGTCCAGACGATGCGCGAGTGGGGCGTCACTTCGATATACCTGCCGAAGAACGCCATAGGCTGCTCAGAGGCAGCGTGGCTGAACACGAAACGGTACGTGCCCCCCGTACGAACATCGGCCTCGCACGAAATGAAAGATATTCCAAACGACTTCGGCGCCCACCACCGCTTGAGCAACTCAGGCTTGGTCCAGGCCTCGAACACGATGTGCGCAGGGCCGTGGAAGGTTCGCGTGACGACTAGCTCACGCTCAGACTTTCGTTCTACCGTCGTGGGGTTCTTCATAGGGGCTCACTTTCTCTTCTTTCGTCCATCGACTCTTTCCTCCCGTTTCAATGACTCAACGATCTTGTCCAACTCGTCGAAGCGTACGTCCCAGAGCTGGCGATACCTCTCAATCCATGCCGCCTCTTCCTCTAGGCGGCGTAGGCCGAGCTTGCAGGTACGCACCCGCCCGACCTTTTCCGTGGTGACGAGCCCCGCCTGCTCCAAGACACCGACGTGCTTCTTCATGCCCGTGAGGGTCATATGGAACTTCTCGGCAAGGTCCGTTATCGAAGCGTCCGCACGCCCGAGCCGCTCCAGAATGCCGCGTCGGGTGGCGTCCGAGAGCGCGGCGAACGAGGCATCTAGGTGGGCTCGTTGAAACTGAACCATTGGGTTCAGTATATAACACGGATCGGCGACATGCAAGGGGAGGTCGAGCGCGAGCTGCATCGGCCCAGCCACCTTCACTCCCAGGCGCTCCTTCCTGGGCGGCGTGAGCGGCGAAGTGAACGGGCTATGTGCGCATTCTCTGCCCAGTCGAGAGACGGGACAGATAGGGAACGAAATACGCGTTGTGTTTGCCACGTCGCCGCTCTGTCCGCATCGTCGGTTTATACCGGAAATAATCCACTTGGCCGTGTAGTCGCCAACACGTTGATTGGCCTAGCGGCGGCCTTAATTGCCATTATCGCGGACTTATGGCGGGAAGGCCCAGT
>DATFZT010000120.1:0-12861 GCA_035314185.1 Terriglobales bacterium | reverse complement strand
TGCGACGACCGCAGCGTACGATTCCGCCATCGCCTCGACGCTGGAGCGCGTGGGCGCCGATTTCGAGCTGCATGCAGCTCAAGGCTTCCCGCGAAATCTGCGCCTGGCGTTTCAGAAGGTGGCCGATCTGCGCTATGGGGAAAATCCGCACCAGAAGGCCGCGATGTATGCGGACGGTTCGGGCGCGGGCGTGGCGAACGCGCGCCTGTTGCAGGGAAAAGTGCAGGGCAAGGAGCTTTCCTATAACAACATTGTCGACCTGCAAGCCGCCTGGGATCTTGCGCAGGAATTTGACGAGCCGGTCTGCGCCATTATCAAACACACAAATCCATGCGGAACGGCGACTGGCAAGACGCTCGCCGAGGCTTACGTGCGGGCGCTGGAATGCGATCCAGTGTCGGCGTTCGGCGGAGTGATCGGAGTGAACCGCACGGTGGATGCCGCGGCGGCGAGCGAAATGGCCAAGCTCTTCCTGGAAGTCATCGCCGCTCCCGCATTCGACAGTGGCGCGAAAGCGGCTCTTGCCTCAAAGAAGAATCTGCGGCTGGTGGAAGTTCCCGCCGGACAGCAGAACTGGGTCCTGAAAAATATTTCTGGTGGCATGCTTGTCCAGGATTCCGATCTCCACCAGCTGACCGAGGCCGATCTGAAGGTTATTACCAGGCGTCCGCCGACGCCGGAAGAGAAACGGGCGCTGCTGTTTGCGTGGAAGGTCTGCAAACACGTGAAATCGAACGCCATTCTCTATGCTCGTGATGGGCAAACGGTGGGTGTCGGCGCCGGGCAAATGAGCCGCGTGGATTCATGCAAACTGGGTGCCATGAAGGCGCAGTTGCCCTTGAAAGGCACGGTGGCTGCCTCGGATGCCTTCTTTCCCTTTCCCGACGGGGTCGAGGAAATCGCGAAAGCGGGCGCGACCGCCATCATTCAGCCCGGAGGCTCAGTGCGCGACCAGGAAGTCATCGAAGCCGCCGACCGTCTCGGATTGGCCATGATTTTCACCGGCGTGAGGCACTTCAGACATTAAGGCTCTGATAGTAACCTCATGATGATATTGACCTCCCAAAGCCCCTGAACTTCCGTCTTTAGCCTCATGTCGCGCTTTCTCGCCACTGAGAGGCCCGCCGAGGGTAGAATAAGCAAATCCGGATTGCCGCGGATGTGCATCCAAATCATTACGTGGGCCGCGATTTACAGGCTGCAGGATTTTTCATGAAAAAACAGTGGTGGATTGTCAGCGTCGTCCTTACAGGATCATTTTTACTGGCTCAAGATTTATTGGCTCAGGACAAGCCCGCTCGCACCCCGGATTCCCCGGCCGTTGCTGGAGCCGAGTCCACCGCTAAGGGCAAGGCGCCCGACCGCGCCGCCGCCTACTACCACTTCGCCCTCGCGCATATGTACGAGGAACAGGTAGCTACGTATGGCCGCAGCGAATTGGCCAACAAGGCGATTGAGGAATACCGTGCCGCTATTGATGCGGACCCGACCTCCGCGTACTTGACCTCCGGGCTCGCCGAGCTCTATGCCAAGACCGGCCGCATTCGCGACGCTGTGGTCGAAGCGCAGGACATCATCAAGCGCAATCCCAACAATCTCGAAGCTCGCCGTCTGCTCGGAAGGATCTACCTGCGCTCGCTCGGCGACATGCAGGCCGGCAGCGGCTCGGAGAGCGTGCTGAAACTGGCGATTGAGCAGTATGAGCAGATCGTCCGCCTGCAACCCGACAGCATGGATGATCACCTGCTTCTCGGGCGCCTCTATCGCCTGAACAACGATCTGCAAAAAGCGGAGAACGAATTCAAGATTGCAGTGAAGCTCCAGCCGGACTCCGAAGAGGCAGTCACGACCCTGGGCTACCTCTATAACGAACTGGGCGACACAGCTCGCGCTACTCAGGTGCTCAGTTCGGTGCCGAGTACGGAGCGCTCGGCCAAGCTCTACTCGGCGCTCGGTTACACCTACGAGCAGCAAAAGCAGTATAAGGAAGCCGTCGAGGCCTATCGGCACGCGATTGAGCTGGACCGCGACAATCTGGACGCCATTCGCGGTCTTGCCCAGAACTTGCTGAACGATGGCCAGGCGGATGCCGCTCTCGAACAATACAAAGTGATTGCGGACGCGAATCCGGAAGATGCGCAAACCTACGTTCGCATCGCGGAAATCTACCGGAAGCAGGGCAAATTCGATCTCGCGCTCGACAATCTGAAAAAAGCCGAGTCCATGGTGCAGGACTCGGTCGAAGTCCCCTACAACATCGCCGCCATCTACCAGGCACAGGGTCGCTACGACGAAGCGGTTCCCATCTTGCGCGACCTGTTGAAGAAATCGGAGAAGCCCGAGGGAAAATATTCGAGCGGGGAGAAGAGCAATCGGGCGGTGTTTCTCGAGCGGCTGGGCACGATCTACCGCGATCAGGGAAACAATGCCTCCGCCAACGAGACCTTCCGCGAGATCGTCACTCTGGGAGGCGACGACAACATCGAGCGCGGTTATCAGCAGATCATCGACACCTGGCGCGAAGCCAAGGACTGGCCCAAGGCTCTCGACGTCGCGAAAGAAGCGGTACGGAAGCTGCCCAGCCCCCAACTGAAGATGGTGCTGGCTTTGCAGCAGGCCGACATGGGCGAGCCCGATCAGGCGCTCAAAGACGTCCGTGGGATGCTGAAGGGCGACGCCGACGACCGCGAAGTTTACCTCACCCTGGCGCAAATGAACACGCGGCTGCGCCGGTTCAGCGATGCCGGGCAGGCGCTCGACAAGGCCGAGCAGCTCTCGACCAAGACGGAAGACAAGGAGTATGTCTGGTTTCTGCGCGGAGCGAACTTTGAGCGCGACAAGCGCTACGCCGAAGCGGAAGAACAGTTCAAGAAGGTGCTGGCCAACGACCCGGAACATGCATCGGCGCTGAATTATCTGGGCTACATGCTGGCCGACCAGAACATGAAGCTCGACGAAGCGCTGGGATACATCAAGCGCGCCGTGGATCTGGATCCCACCAACGGCGCCTATCTCGACTCCCTCGGCTGGGCTTACTTCCGCCTGGGAAAATTTGAATTGGCGGAAGAGAGCCTCCTGAAGGCTTCGCAAAAAATTAATACCGATCCTACCGTTCACGACCACCTGGGCGATCTGTACCAGAAAACCGGACGCCTGAAGCTGGCCGCGACCAACTGGGAGCGCGCGCTCACCGAGTGGAACCGCAGCATCGCCGCGGAAGTCGATCCGGCAGACCCGGTGCGGGTGCAGAGAAAACTCGATTCCGCAAAGATGAAGCTGGCCAAGGAAGAGGGCGCGAAGTAGTATTCGGGATCTTTCACCGCCGAGACGCAGAGGTCGCCGAGACGATCTTTTTTCTCGATTCCATTCGATGGCGATCGATAGAGCCGTAAGACGGCTTTCTCCGCGATCCCGGCGTCTCGGCGGTGGACCAGCCTGACGACGACAAACGCTGCTAAACTTTGTTCATGCTCGCCGACTATGCGGTGCGCGTAGAAAACTCCCGCGGACGCCGCCATCCCGAGCCGCCTCATCCCTACCGCAACGACTTTCAACGCGACCGCGATCGTGTCGTTCATGCCCGCGCCTTTCGCCGGCTGGAAGCGAAGACGCAGGTTTTTACCCGCCGTTACTCCGATCACTTCCGCAACCGGCTGACGCACACCATCGAGGTAGCGCAGATTTCGCGCACCATCGCCGCACAACTTGGCCTCAACACCGATCTGGCAGAAGCGCTCGCCCTGGTGCACGATCTCGGCCATCCCCCGTTCGGCCACTCCGGAGAAAAAGCGCTCGACACCGCCATGCGCCAGCATGGGCTTTCGTTCGATCACAACCTGCACGCGCTCCGCATTGTCGAAGACTTCGAACTTCGCTACGCATCGTTTCGCGGGCTGAATCTGACGTTTGAAGTCCGCGAGGGCATCATCAAGCACTCGCACGATTATGATGCCAAAGACCATCCCGAGCTCGCCGAGTATCTACTCGATCAGCGGCCGCCGCTCGAAGCACAGCTCATCGACCTAACCGACGAGATTGCCTATAACACCGCTGACCTGGACGATGGCTACGAAGCCCGCTTGCTCACGGTGGAGCAGATTGCGGACAGCGTGGGTCTTTTCACGCGCCACTACAGCGAGGCCAAGAACCGTTACCCGAACGTTGCCGAGAAGTTAGTTTTTAACGAGGCGCTGAAAAGCATTCTTGACGGGTTTGTCGGAGACCTGATCACGAGTACAGCACAGCGTACGCAAGCGGCAGGCGTGCATTCGGTGGAAGATGTCCGCCGCCACACCGCGCGGCTTGCCGCCTTCAGCCCAGCTGTCGAAGAGGAGCGCCGCCGGTTGAAAGACTTTCTCTACGAAAATCTTTACTACAGCCCGGCGCTCGCAGCCGAGAAAGAAGACGCCGAGCGCATCACCGGAGAGCTCTTCGCGCACTGGATGGAGGAGCCCGACGACCTGCCGCGCAACTACCGCGAAAAAGCCGCCCTCGAGCCGCTACCGCGCATCATCTGCGATTACATCGCCGGCATGACGGATCCCTTCATCTATCAGCAGTATGAGAAGTATTGCAGTACGTAGGGACAGTTACTTTCCGTATGTAATCCGGTAGATCACGCCTCCCGCATCGTCGCTCAGGTACATCGCCCCGTCGGCGCCGAACACGATCCCCACCGGACGTCCCATCCACCGCCCTCTTTGCTTTTCGCCCGGCGCCAGCCACCCGGTGATGAAATCCTCCGCGCCGCTCACGGGCTGGCCTTTATCGTCGAGTTTCACGCGCACCACCTTGTATCCGGTCGGAATGCTGCGATTCCACGATCCGTGAAAGGCGACGAAGATGTTGTTCCGGTACTCGGCGGGAAAGCTCGTTCCCTCATAAAACGCGAGGCCCAGCGGAGCGGAGTGCGCCTGCATCTGGACCTTAGGCCGGATGACATTCTGGCAGCGGTCTTCTTCGGTGCCGGGCTTGGTGAAATTTGAATCGGGCAGGCGGTCGCCGTAGCAATAAGGCCAGCCGGCATCGCCGCCATCTTTGCCCAGGTCATATATTGTTTCCGGCGGCAGATCGTCGCCCATCCAGTCACGCCCGTTGACCGTGGCCCAGATTGTGTCGGTCTTCGGATTCACGGCCAGTCCCACGGCATTGCGCAGCCCTTTCGCGAAGATCTTCTGGCCGCTGCCATCCGGATTGAATTCCATCACCGCCGCTCTCCTCTGATCTTTTTCGACGCAGGCGTTGCAGCTCGATCCGGCCGAGACATACATTTTGCCACCGTGAAACAAGAGGCTGCGCGTCGAGTGCCCGCCGCCAGTCGGCAGATCGGTGACCTTAAAGGGATTGGACGCCCGCAGGTTCGCCTCGTCCCAGTCATAGCGACGCACTTTGTCGTTCTCAGCGACGTACAGCTTGCCTGCGTAAAACGCAAGTCCGTGTGGTTCATTCAGGCCGTCGAGAACCGTTTCCGTCCGCGCGGCCTTGCCCGTGTGGTTCGGATCGGGAAGCGCGACCACCTTGCCCACACCCGATTCGCTGACCAGCAGCACGCCGCCCGGGCTGAAGATCACCATCCGCGCGCCGTCCACGTGCTCGGCAAATGCGGAGATGTGGAATCCCGGCGGAGCTTTCAGTTGCGCGAGAGCGAAACGAGTTTTCCCGGCGCCAGCAAAATCGGCCTGGGCAAGGACAAGGACAGGGACAACGAATGCCAGCAGAACGTGATGCCGCGCAAACCATGGCCGTCGCATACCTAGTCGGATGATTCCAGGAGATGATTTGTTTCTTCCAGGATTCCCCGGAAGAATACCCTTTGCGCGCAGTTTTTATATCAGTTCCCGCCAAAATTACCGTCAGGCACGCTCCGCGCAGGGGGACAACAAGGTACAATATGTATGAAAAGAAAGCACTTGCATTTTAGGCCCACGGTCCGGGCATTTGGCACGCAAACTGTTTATAGAAAGGCAGGCCCGCGATACGGGTCGGCTTCTTGAGGCAAGCTTTTTGAGGCATCTGTGGCGTCGGCGCTTGCCTCCCGAAGGTTACTAGGTTCTGTTACTGAAACGACGCAATAAAAAAATCGCGCCGGAAGGCGCTCTGGAGTGGCTCCCCACTCCTAACTTTTGGAGGAAGTTTAAAATGAAAAACCGTACAATCTTCGCTGTGCTGCTAGCCGTAATCCTGGCGGTGCCAGTTTTCGCGCAGCAGACTTCGACGACCCCGACTCAGCCTGCGACGACTCAGGCCACAACAACTCAGCCCGCCACCAGCACCGACACCGCTACCGGCAAAGCGCCTCTGCAACCAGAGACCAGGGAAGGCTTCTGGGGTCGCATGAACCCGTTCGCGCGCAAGAAATACGTTGCGCGGCAGACCCAACCGATCGCCGACCGCATCAACGAACTCGATGAGCTGACCGCCGCCAACGGCAAGGCGATCAAGGATACCGATGCGCGCGCGCAGGCGGGAATCCAGCTCGCTTCGGCCAAGGCCAACGAAGCCGATCAGCATGCCATCGACGCAGGCAACAAGGCACAGGCCGCGCAGCAGACCGCGCAACAGGCTCACACCCGTTTGAACACGGTCGAGCAAGTAGTCACCAATATCGATCAGTACCAGCCCACGACCCAAACCGAAATCCTTTTCAAGTCGGGGCAGACCGTGCTCAGCCAGAACGCCAAGACCGCTCTCGATGAAATGGCCACCCCGCTGAAGGGCCAGCGTGGCTACGTCGTCGAAGTCCAGGGCTTCTCCTCCGGTCACGGACAAGTGGCGATCTCGACTTCGCAGAAGATGGCCGAGTCGGTGGTTCGCTATCTGGCGCTGAACCACGACATTCCGATCTACCGGATTTACCTCGTCGGCATGGGCAATGCACCGGCTCCGGCTTCGGCCTCGGCGGGTGACGCAAAGCCCAAGCGCATCACCGGCGGCCGGGTTGAAGTCAGCCTCCTGAAGAACAATCTGGAGCAGCTCGCTTCCACCACCACGACTCAGGATCAACCGCAGCAGAAGTAGCAGCAGTACCCTTCCCCTGGAAAGCCTCCCGTGAAAGCGGGAGGCTTTTTTGCTTGTGTGGTGACGGGGTTTCACCCCGTCCAAGCGGCGAGGAGCTCCGCTTCCACGCAACTATCGAATCAAACATCGTGTTATCCTCACATGCGTCATGGAAATTCTGTTCTGCGTCCGCACGCCTTCGCCGGTCGGTCCACTCTTCCTCGCCGCGTCCACAAAAGGCTTGGTGCGTCTCGAATTCGAAGCCCGCGTGCAGAAACTGAATCCCGATTCGATTCAGCTGCATGAGTCCAAAACTACCCTCGCGCCCTATCTCCGCGAACTCAATGAATATTTCGCGGGTGAGCGTCGCCAGTTCTCCTTTCAACTCGATCTTCGTGGAACCGAGTTCCAACTCGCGTGCTGGCACGCACTGCTCGAAATTCCCTACGGCGAGACCCGCAGCTACCGCAACCTCGCCGAAGCCATCGGCCACCCGCATGCCTACCGTGCCGTCGGCATGTCGAACAACCGGAATCCCGTCGCCATCGTTGTCCCCTGCCACCGGGTGATCGCCTCAAGCGGTTCGCTGTGCGGTTACGGCGGCGGCCTCGATATCAAGCGCAAGTTGCTCGACCTGGAACTGGCGAATGTTCGCCCTTGTCTTCCTCTGGGAATCGGGGCATAATCGCCGCCTCGTGTGGGAGGGGCTCCCATGCTGCCGCGCGTTGAGTACACGGTTACCGTCCCGGTTCCGGTTGACGCGGCGTTCCAGGCCTTTCAAGATCTCGAACGCCTGCTGCATCGCGGAATTTACGATAAAGCTTCGTGGGTTGAGGGCAAGCCCTGGCAGCCAGGTAGCCGACTCCGTTACGTAATCGTTCAGCCCGTCAGTGCCACGGTTTCTGCCGTTGTGACCTCCATCAGTCCACCCCGCGCGATTAGCCTGATCAATCATGGCCTCGGCGTTACCGGCGAACAGAACATCACATTCGGTCCCGATCTCAAAGGCGGCACGCGCGTGCGCATAACCATGGACCTGGTTGGCAAGTCGTCCGAGCTATCCGAAAAGGCCCTCCACGAAGCGATAGCTTTTGTCATCAAGGACGCACTCGACACCATGGCCGCCCTCTGCCAGCGGCGCGCCTCACCCGCTCCCGGGTAGAGACGCGGCTTGCTGCGGCTCCCACCACCGCATCCAAGAAAAAGACGGGGCAAGCCCTGTCTCTACCCGGAAGGTCGGCGTATTTGCTGTACACTAGCCGCCATCTTCATCGTGAATGCTCCCGGCTCATCCACGACTTCCACCGTCCGCAAGGCCAGCCTTTTCTATTTCGTCTTCGTGATGTTTTCCTACACCACCGGAGGTCCCTTCGGACTCGAAGGCATGATCAGCGCCAGTGGTCCGGGCATGAGCCTGATTTTTCTCCTGGTCATTCCGTTTTTCTTGTGCATCCCGGTCTCGCTGGTGACCGCCGAGCTCACCACCGCCATGCCCGTCGAAGGCGGCTTCTATCGCTGGAGTCGCGCCGCCTTCGGAGATTTCTGGGGATTCCTCGCCGGATGGTGGAACTGGTCCGCCTCAATCATTCTCGGCGGATCCTACGCCGTGCTCTTCACCGACTATCTGACTTTCTATTTTCCCGGCATCACCGGCTGGAGGCATTGGCTCGTTTCTGTCACGCTTATCGCCTTCGTAACCTGGGTCAATATTCTTGGCATTCAGATGGTCGGCAGAGCCGCCACTATTCTTGAATTATTTATGTTTGTTCCGGTGATCGGCATGGTGGTGCTCGGTCTCGCCAAGTGGCATCACAGCCCGTTTGTTCCGCTGGTCCCACCGAATCAGCCTTTTTCCAAAGCCTTCGGAGTGGGCCTCGCCCTAGCCATTTGGGGTTATGCCGGATACGAGCAACTCTCGAGTGTGGCCGGGGATGTTGAGAACCCGCAGCGCACCTATCCACGAGCGCTCGCCCTGGTAATTCCACTTTCCATCGCGACATATTTTCTGCCCGTGCTCGCCGGGCTGGCCGCGCTCGGAAACTGGCAACAATGGAACGACGGATACTTCCCCACCGCCGCTCTGCTCATCGGTGGCCCCTGGCTCGGCCATCTGATGACGATCGCCGCCATGTCCACCACCGTGGCGCTGCTCAACAGCACCATGCTCACCGCAACTCCCATCCCTTTCGCGCTCGCCGAGGACGGATACCTGCCGCCATTCCTCGCGCGACGGCATCCGCGCTACGGCACGCCCTGGATCGCCATCCTGATCTCCGCCGCCATCTATGCGTCGCTGGCGCTGCATTCGATTGGCGAATTGATCACCATCTATGGCTGGCTGCGCGGCGCCACCACCGTGATGACTGTGCTCTCCGCCTGGGGAATGCGCCGCCGGCAGCCCGATTTGCCGCGCGCCTTCCGCGTCCCCGGCGGCAACCTCGGGCTGATCTATGTGATCGCCATGCCGCTGGCGATGACCTGCGTCGCCTTGGGTAACAGCCCGAAGATCGCGATGCGCTGGGGCCCGTGGGCGCTGGCCGCCGGTCCAGTTGTTTATTTTGTGGTGAAATGGTTCGCCAAGCGCGCCGCGCAGAAGGCCGCCAAAGCAGGGTAGATTTTTATAGATCATATGCCCTTTACTGTCAGCGAACTGAGTGCAAGAATATTCAACCGCTCCATCTCTCCCGTCGAACTCACTCACCAGTGCCTCAATCGCATCGAAAAGCTCAACCCGATTCTCAACGCCTTCATCACGGTTACCGCCGAATCCGCGCTGGACCGCGCCCGTCATGCCGAGTGGGAAATCTATCATGGAACCTATCTCGGGCCTCTTCACGGCATTCCCATCGGACTCAAAGACATCATCGACGTCGCAGGAGTCCGCACCACCGCCGCCAGCGCGCTGTTCAGTGCTCCGCAAAAAGACCGCGTTCCCACCGAAGACGCTCAGGTTGTCCGTCGCCTTCGCGCCGGAGGCGCCATCATCCTGGGCAAGCAGAATCTGCACGAATTCGCCTATGGCGGCAGCTCGATGATCAGTTCTTTCGGAGAGGTCCACAATCCATGGGACCCCAACCGTATCGCGGGTGGATCTTCCGGAGGTTCCGCCGCCAGCGTTGCCGCCGGTCTGGGATTCGCCGCCGTCGGCACCGACACGGCCGGTTCCATCCGCCTCCCCGCTGCCTGCTGCGGTGTTGTCGGTGTTAAGCCGACCTACGGCCGTGTCAGCACCCGCGGAGTCGTGCCCCTGTCATCGTCCTACGATCACGTCGGCCCCATTACCACCTCGGTCTACGACGCGGCCTTGATGCTTCAGGTGCTATCGGACTACGACTCACCGAATCCGCGCCCTCATAAACTGGTGCCGAGTCTCGTCTCCGCGTTCGACGACCCACCACCGACCCTGCGCGTCGGTGTGCCACGGGCATTCTTCTTCGACGATCTTCATCCCGAGATCGCCGCCGCAATTGAAAAAGCAATTCAGATCTTCACCAGCCTCCACCACGAGATTCGCGATATCAAACTCGAGGTCTCGACTGACCGGACCCTGGCGAGCGCCGAAGCCTATGCTTATCACAAGGAATTTATCGATCGCTCGCCAGAGCTTTATCAGCCGGCTACGCTGGCGCGCATCCGCTCTGGAGCCAACATTTCCTTGAACGACGCTCTCCGTGCAAGCGCCGAACTCCAGGCCAGCCGCTATGCCATCCAGGAAATATTCAACGACGTGGACGTGCTGCTGACGCCGACGGTTCCGATCCCGCCGCCGCTGATCGCCGATCTTCTCGAGCATCCCGAAGACCTGCGTTCGCAAGAGTTGCTCATGCTCAGAAACACCCGCCCCTTCAACGTGTGGGGAATCCCGACGGTTTCGGTTCCCTGCGGATTCACAAGAGACGGCCTGCCGATCGGTTTGCAGCTGGCTGCCGCTCCCTGGAGTGGGATCGTTCTGCTACAGGCGGCACAGGCCTATGAGCAGGCGACGGAGTGGCACAAGAAGAGGCCGGAATTAGCACGGACCACGTAGGGACGGACCAGCCTTAGGCAAACCGAACAATTGTGCGGTGAGCACTATCACTGTATTCGAACTCTATCCTCTGTCACCCTGAGCGAAGGTGGCCGTTCACGAAGTGAATGGTCACCGTAGTCGAAGGGCCCCTACTCCCTCCCATGCCTAACGAGCGAAGGACATACTGCACGTACATCATGGGCAGCCTCTCGGGAACTTTCTACATCGGCATGACAGGCAACCTGCGTAAACGTGTTTTTGAGCACAGATCTCACCGCATCGAAGGATTCACGGACAAATATCAGGTCGAGCGTCTGCTGTACCGGGAGTCGTTCGACGAGGTTCAGAAGGCGATCAATCGCGAAAAGCAGCTCAAGGGCTGGAGGCGATCGAAGAAAATTGCGCTGATCGAATCGGTGAATCCGCATTGGCTGGACTTGGCGCGGGAGTGGTTCCCATGGATGACAGATTCCGGCGGGAGTAGGGGTCCTTCGATTCAGCAGACTCCGACGACTCCCGGCGAGCAAAAGGTCAAGCTCCTGGCGAAACCCCTATCAGAATGTCATCCCGAGCGGAGCAGAAACTTCACGAACTGAAGTTCCTGCGGAGTCGAAGGACCCCTACAGTGAAAACGGCCTGGAATTCTTACGAGGACAGTCGCGACGCGGATGCGACGCAACGCGGATCACCTGAGAGCGGATGGGGACACGCACGCAAGGGCCGCGCGTAGTGGCATCAACTCCCTAGCGCCGTCGGACAGCTGCAGAGGGATAGGGGTCCTTCGACTCCGCAGACGGATTCGCATTCGCGAATCCGCCTGCTCCGCTCAGGATGACAATTTAGTAGTGGGTTCCGAAGGCGTGAGCGTAACTCTCTTTATCTTTCGACCGACTCTCACGGTCCTGGGCTCTCCAATAGTATTCCAGAATATTACCGGGTCAGCCTTAAGCTCGCCGTCGACCTTCACGGCTCTCTGCCTTATCTTGCGCGACGCATCACCTATGGAATCAGCGAGCCTGATCTTGGCGAGCAATCTGTCCAGTTTGATCCGCGTTTCGCCTCTAAGGATTTCCTGATGTGCGACGTCGGAAGGAGCCATGACATCAGGGAGATATATCTCAACTTCCTCAATATCTTCTGGCACGCCGCCCTTTTGGAACTGCCGCGCCCAATCCTCGCCGGCTTTCGTGGCAGCATCGGCGGAATGAAAATCGGTAACGATCATTCGTGCCAGCCTCTTCTTCAACACCATCGGATTTTCTTTCCGATTCACGACCTCGCCCTTCATCGCCTGAATTTCGATCATCCCCACATCAGTCAGCAATTCGTAATAAGGCCACATCTTTTCATCCGAGATTGCCATCACCTTGCCGTACATCTCCAGTGGAGGCTCATGAATGCCGATCGCATTGTCCAACGACTTCGACATCTTCGCCGCGCCTTGTCGCCATCCTTCGAGAATCGGCGTGGTCAGAACCACCTGCGACTCCTGCCCGTAAGCGCGCTGCAGTTCGCGCCCCACCAGCAGATTGAACTTCTGGTCGGTGCCACCGAGTTCCACATCCGCTTCGAGCGCTACCGAGTCGTATCCCTGTGCCAGCGGATACAGCAGTTCGTGCATGGCGATTGGCTTCTCTTCATGGAAGCGTTTGTGGAAGTCCTCGCGCTCGAGTATCTGCGAGACCGTGTACTTCGCCGTCAAACGTATGAAATCCTCGGCCGAGAATTTCGAGAACCACCGGCTGTTGAAGTCCACCACGGTCTTTTCCTTGTTGAGAATCCTGAAAACCTGCGCCTTATAGGTCTCGGCATTCTCCGCAATCTGTTCCCGCGACAGCGGAGGCCGCGTCGCCGAG
>DATFZT010000119.1:0-3147 GCA_035314185.1 Terriglobales bacterium | reverse complement strand
AGCTGGTAGCACAGCGACTTCCCGCCCCCGGTCGGCATCACCACACACGTATCGTGCGCCGCCAGCAGACTCCGGATGACATTCTCCTGCTTGGGGCGAAACTCGTGGTATCCCCAATAGCGCCGCAGCGCGTCCGCCAGGTTTGGACCCGTTTCGGGCATTCTCGGCAGTATAGCCTTAGACCTGTAGGCGGAGTCTGTGAGCGTTCAACATCAGATTTGTGATAAATCGAAACCTTGAACCGCGGAGGGCGCAGAGTTCGCAGAGAACTTCTTGTTTCTGTCTTCCCACCCAGAACCCGATCGGGTGAGAAGCGCCTTGGGCAGCGGGGTTTGCGCTTTCAGCCCTGTCTTGCTCCGCGCTCTCAGCGTTCTCTGCGGTTAGAGCTCTCGCTCGATGTCGGCACGAGGAAGGCGAATCAGTAAAAAGGGCCAGCTCGCAAGCTGGCCCTTTTCACCATGTAGCGCGGACACTCTTGTCCGCGAAATTTACTTCTTGGGCGCGATCGCGTCCTTCGCGGCCTTCGCCACGCGGAACTTTACGACCGTCTTTGCCTTGATCTGAATCGGTTCACCGGTCTGCGGATTGCGTCCCATGCGGGCCTTGCGATGCGCCTTCACCAGGCGGCCGAGGCCGGGCACAACGAACACACCGTTCTTCTTCGTCTCTTTAATCGCCGTGTCTGCCAAGTGCTCCAGAAAAGCCGCGGCAGTCTTGTTGTTGAGTTCAAGCCTCTCGGCCAGATGCCGAGTCAGTTGGGTCTTGGTCATACCAGAAGCCATGAATTCCTCCTTCAGGAACTTACAAATTTGCGTGTATCGAGCGAATACTAACGCACTCCGCTGTGGAAAAGTAGCACTTTATGCAGATTTTATGCGGTTTCCAGTAAGGCACCCCTTTGAAAATCGGCATAAATCGGGGGTCTGGCGGCGGAAAAGCGCCCCAATAGCGCATTCCTGGGCCAAAACGAAGGTGTCCGTTCAGCGCGGCCGCAGCTTACATGCATGCGAGACGCAGTATCGGTTCCGCGCAAACCACCGATAACCCACGCGGATCAAGCGGTTGAACCCGGGCAAACTGAAAATCGCATAGAAGGGCCAGGCCCACCAGATCCGTCGCGTCACATACAAATAGACATCGGCTCCCGAAATCAGTTCGCCATCCGCCGTGAGCAATCGTATGTCGGTAAGCAGTTCTTCATGCGACATCTTCAGTCTCTCGGCAACCCATGGCTCGCCAAGCGAGGCAATCGCAAATCCGCGCCGCCCGAGAGTTCCCGCCCAATACTTCACCCAGCGCGAGCAGAAACCGCACTCCCCGTCATAAAGAACAACGCCAAGAACGACACCAAGAACCCCGCCAGGATCCGCCCCCGGCAGACCTCTGACCGGCGGTCGTGTTTCGGCGCTGACCGGCACAGTCACAACGAACGCCCCCGCATCACGCTGACCGGAGATCCTTCCGCCAGAAAGGCAGACTGCGGTTCACCCCGGAGCGCCGCTGCAATATCTCTTCCGTAGATCTTCTCCGCGTCGCCCTCGAACGCCGACTGCCGCGCCTGCCAGACTCTCCACGACGGATGCGCCACGCGATACTCCACGCAACCGCCGTCCGGCTGAGCCGCATATCCCCAGTAGTGCTCGGTAATGAACTGTTCCCTAGAGCCATCGCCGGGCAGTTCAGAATTGCCCTTGGTTTCAAGGCTGATCGTACTCCACCGCTTCTCGCTCCTCCATCGGTACGCAACCTCGAGACCATCGCCAACGGTGCGAATCTCGTGCGCCATGGGCAGCGCGACATAATTTTCGTGGTAGAAAGTACGGGCAACGAACGCAATCGCGCGGCGCGGAACCATTTCCCGGATGAACACCACCCCTCTCCGGACTTCATCTCCCGTTTGCCGGCGCACGTAAAACCGCAGGTTCACTTCATCGAAATTCGAGTGCATGGGAACCGGCAGAAACCCGCACAATTTTGTTTTCAGAAATTGAAACCCGACAAGGCTGATAAAGACTTGGCCGTTCCAGCAATCGAGTTCAGTTCCGGCAGGGACGAACGGCCGCAGCAGACTGGCGTCCACTTCATAGTTCAGCATGACGAGGTAACGCCATTCCGCCGTTAGGAAGACTCCGCCGGTGCCCATACCGTTAGGATGTGTTGCGGCAACAGTGGGATTCAATGCTGCCCGAGCATGGTCGGGGAGCGTCGGGAGCGCATGAAGCGTACCGGTTTCTTCGGGTTATACACCGTGTCGGGCATTCCCGCATCGAACGCGGCTTGCTGCATGGCTCCGAGTTTCTCTTTCTCCTTGGCCAACTGCTCCTGGGCTTTTGCGGCCTGATCACTCGACTGGCCGCCATTGTTAGTCGACGCGTTCACCCGGTCGGCCTGCGCCTGAAGATATGCGACCCACGTCTTCTGCGCGAGGATTTGCCGCGACCATTGTTCCGGCGTTTTCGCGGTGTCGCTCGGTTCCGGAGCCAGACTTGGAGAAAGGTCGTCGGTGGTATAGACCTTCTTCGTCGTCTCCGTGCCCTGGTCCTTCGTCGCTCGGTTCTGGCGCGCCACATCGGCGAGCGACTGCCCGTAACTGGCTGCCGCGATCAGCAATACGATGGGCAAGGTCGTCTTAGAAATTCGGTACATGAACGCCTCCTCAAATTGTTTGCACCGGAACCGCTACGGATCGTAGACAGCAGTGTGCATCCCCGCACGGCGCGCAGCCTCCTGCATTTGGTCGAGCTTCCTGTGCTGTTCATCGAGCCGCAGCTGGATCTGTGCCACCTGCTGCATCTGCCGCGCCTGGTACCCGTTGGCCGGCCCCTCGTACTGGGCGCTCCCGTTCGCGGAACGAATCGAGGCGTTGAGTTGGTCGATTCGCGCTTGCAGGGTCGCCATTTTATATTCTTGCGCCAGTATCTGCTTCTTCCATTGGTCAGCCGCGCGCTCCTCGGCCAGGCGCTGTTGTGCAGAACGATGGTCGGCAGCTGCGATGGTCTTTTCAGCCTGCGTGTCGGGTAACGCCGGGTTCGGCTGTGCATTCTTCGGAAGGTCCGCGTTGGTTATTACCTTTGACGGCGCGGCGGACGCGTCCTCGGCTTTCTTCTCGCGATTCTCACGAGCAATGTCGCCCAGCGATTGCCCATA
>DATFZT010000118.1:0-3793 GCA_035314185.1 Terriglobales bacterium | reverse complement strand
TGTCGCTCAGTTGCACTTTGATGTCGGAAGCGCCGTCAATCACGTGGTTGTTGGTCAGAATCGTACCGTCCGGTGTCACGATCACGCCCGAACCCAACGCCTGCTCGCGTTCCTGATGCGGTTTGCCTCCGCCGAACTGATCGCCGAAAAACTGGCGAAACGTCGGATCGTTGAAAAATGGCGACATCTGGTTTCCCTGCGACTTCACCAATTTTGAGGTGCGAATGTTCACCACCGCGGGCAGTGCCGGCTTGATCACCGCGGAAAATCCGTTGGCGAAATTTCCCAGGCTCACCGGCAGCGCGTTTTGCGCGATGGCGATTGGCTCTCGTGGCGAGCCCAGAACGGTGTGACCCGCCCAGTCCCGGAATCCCTGCGAGAGGAGTGCTCCTCCCGCGAATGCCGCGATCACCACGACGGTGGCGACCCAGCGGCGAATACTGAAGCTACTACGTTCCATGGCTGTCTCTCCTTAATATCGTCCTGTCTGAGTTTCCGATTATATCGCGAGGAGCGCTACGTTGGCGCTACAGCGATTATGGTATTGGACGCAACATCCGCAAATAAGTGTTCTCACCATTCCCGTGGGGAACTTGCTTCTTCCCTAGCTATATAGATGCAAAGAATGAGTTTGGGGTTCTCTGACCGATTTTGTTCGTCGTCCGTCTAAACGCGGTAGTGGGTCAGTTTCCGATAAGGGGTGCGAGTTCAGAGGGTCGGCGCAACACCCCAGTGCGTTGATTCGGCAATGCTTCCGCGGGAGAACCATCTGTTTGGCTGCACTCGGCCAAAACCTAGCCAGAGCAGCGTTCCGGCCGGTCAAACCCTAGCAAGCGATTTTGGCTTTTGTTTTCAATGCCAGGCGGGTTCTAGCTAAGTGTTGCGTCGACCCATTGAGATCACCTGCATAACCGGAAACTGGGGTAGAGGTCAAGACGGAGCCAATATTCAACCACGCGAAGATCAGGAGACCGCTGATCGTGAACGCGGCTCGGGGCAGGGCAGATCTTCACGAGGCGGATCCAGGCAGGACGGCTAAATGGATGGCTTCCGCTCGGGCCGATACCTGCCATGCATAATTCGTTAAGGCAGGTCACTTCGTTGCGAAGACCATCGAATTCGGGAGTGGCCGTTCGATGCCAGCGTGCATCAGCGATTCACCCGTCTTCTCAAGGTCAATAAGAGCTCCATCGATCTCCGCCCACAGTTTTTTGCGGATGGGCCCGTTGGAATATGACGCGACGCGAACAATCCAGCGCAAGGTCGCCACTTTTACGACTAGTTCTTCGAGTGTTTGCCGGACAGAGATTTGTTCTACCAGCACAAGGTTAAATGTCGAATCCGCAAAACCTTCGACGAACCTCGTCAATTCCTGTAGCCGAGCCTCGATTTGATCCTCGAATAATGTACTTTCCTCAACCTGCGGGAAATCTAGAACCTCTTGCCTAGTGTTTGACCGCTGCGCCCGAGTCTCGTTCATGGCTGCATTCCCTCCCAAGTGAGTAATGAGAGAACACCTTAGGACTTCCCCTTGGCAGTGCAAACTTGCATTCAAACCATGCTCTCACGCACAGGGAAAGCATGGGTGTTGCCAATTCATGCTCGCATTCGGAAATGATTGTCAAACGGAGGCTTATCGTAATTCCAAGGTCCTCATGGCAACCCGGGTTACGGTACTAGCTCTAGGTAATTATTACTCTAGGTCACGCTGTTCACTACGCGCTACTCGATTCGCGCTTTGGCGGTCGCGGCGCTGCACTCGTCTCTCGGTGGACGTATAGTCGAGTAATCGGAAACTGGCCCACCAGGCTAAATGCACGGTTCTGGTATTCTGCTTCGTTTGAGGTATCTTGGTACGCCACCACGGGATCCACCAAGACGCGGAGCCGCATCGCAGCCGCCGTTTTTTCTTTCCCGGGATTTTCCCGACATCAGAAAAGGAGCTTTTGCATGACTCGAAAAATCCTCGCGCTCTTCTGCAGCGCGGCGTTCCTGTTGCTGACGGCGCGGCCCGCAATCTCCGCTGCTGGTGAACGAAAGCAAGCTCCCGCGACCGCAGCTTCCGCGGACGATGGCACCATGAAAGCTCTCGTCGCCATTGCCGGCGCCGGCGACATGGAAACGCATGCCTATCAGGATCTCGAAGAACTCAGTGACGACATCGGCGCGCGCGTCACCGGCTCGCCAGACGCCGCTCGCGCCATCGCCTGGGGCGTCGTAAAAATGAAAGCGATCGGCCTCGAGAACGTCCACACCGAACCCTGGAAAATTTCCCGCGGCTGGACGCGCATTTCCGCCGAAGCCGAACTCGTCGCGCCCATTCATCGCAAGCTGTTGGTGGATTCGCTCGGCTGGGTCGGTTCCACCCCCGCTGCAGGCGCTGCGGCCGATCTCGTCGCTGTGAACGGCTACCAGTTGCAGGACGAGCTGAAAAATAATTCCGGCAACTGGCGCGGAAAAATTCTGCTCATCGTCCAAAGAGGCCAGCCGCCCACTGACCGTATGATCGCTTTCGCCCAGTTTGGCGACTTTCTCATCGCCGCTCATAAGGCCGGCGCCATCGCCGTGATCGGCGGCCAGGGCGGGCGCAAGAGTGTCGGAATGCACCTCACTCACACCGGCGCGCTCGGGTTCGACACTTATTACGATATTCCCGTCGTCAGCATGGCCGCCGAAGATCAGGAACAGCTCGAGCGCTATCTCGATCGTGGCGTGTTCGTGCGCCTGAAAGTGAATGTGCAGAACCGCGCCACCGACGGCCCCGTGGATTCCGCGAACGTCGTCGGCGAAATTCGCGGCTCGCAAAATCCCGAGCAAGTGATTGTTGTCGGCGGGCACCTGGACTCCTGGGATCTCGCCTCCGGCACCACCGACAACGGTTGCGGAACCGCTGTCACCCTCGGCGCGGCCGAAGCGATCGTCAAATCAGGATTCAAGCCCCGCCGCACCATCCGCTTCGTCCTGTTCACCGGCGAAGAAGAAGGTCTGCTCGGTTCGCTCGCCTACGTGAAGGCGCACCAAAGCGAAATGCCCAACTACGTCGCGGCGCTGATTCTCGATTCTGGGCAAGGCCCGGTGATCGGCTTCCAACTCGGCGGCCGCGACGACTTGATTCCTGCCGTGCGGAATTTCGCGGCCTCCCTGCAGGCGTTCGGCGATCTACAAGTGGATGATGAACTGGAATTCGGCACCGACACCGGACCGTTCACTCTTGCCGGCCTTCCGGGCATTAACCTCAATCAGGATTCGCCGGATTACAAATACACGCACCATTCCGCCGTGGACACCTTCGATAAAGTGAAAGCGGATATTCTGGACCGCAACGCCACCGTGATGGCCCTAGCCGCATTCTGGATCGCCGACCGCCCCGAGCGCCTGGCCAGCCCCTGGCCGCAGGAAAAAACCGCTCAGATGCTAGTGGATAAACACGAAGACAGCATCCTGAAAGCCTTCAACCTCTGGCCCTTCGGCAACCTGGGAACCGCGCCTGCAACTCAGTAGCAACGGTCCGCGAACTGCACTTCTCACCGAGGTAGGGGCGCTGCTTGTGAATCGCCCTGCAGGGCGATTCATCCTGAGATCCCGCAGCGCGGGATCGAAGGGCCTGCCCGCCGCAGGAGGGCTGCGCCCCAGCTTGCCCGGGCGTCAAAACTTTCGTGCACCGCCGTTGCCTTTGACTTTGTAGCGGCCGCCTGCTTTTTCCTAGGCGGGCGCCTTTGCCGTGGCCTTCGAACTGGTAGGGGCGCTGCTTGTGAATCGCCCCGCAGGGCGATTCATCCTGAGATCCCGCAGC
>DATFZT010000117.1:0-23670 GCA_035314185.1 Terriglobales bacterium | reverse complement strand
TCCCCATGAAATCAGCGTCACCAGAAAGTCGGTTTAAGCTTTGATTTCACTCGCTGCCACCATTCTTTACTGGCCAGACCCTATCGGTCAAACGGGAATACTTTGATGACGCAATCACAAAACCTCTGAGTAGTTGGCGTTGAATTCCCATTTCACCAATCACGCTCGGCGGCTAGGTGATGGGATCGGGCGATGAGCTTAAGGTCGTGAACAGACCAAGCCTGCCCAGTAAGACCGCCGCATCGGAGCCCGCAAAATCCCATCCTCAATCTCCCATGCGCTATAATCCGTTCCACAAATGCCCCTCACCTCTGGCACGAAACTCGGCCCCTATGAAATTCAATCCCCACTAGGCGCAGGCGGCATGGGCGAGGTCTACCTCGCTCGCGACACTCGCCTCGATCGCACGGTCGCGGTCAAGATCCTGCCCACGCATCTTTCTTCCAACGTCGAGGCCAAGCAGCGCTTCGAGCGCGAAGCCCGCGCCATCTCATCGCTGAACCATCCCAACATCTGCACCCTGCATGACGTCGGCCATCAGGACGGGACCGATTTCCTGGTCATGGAATATCTCGAAGGCGAGACCCTGGCCGATCGCCTCATGAAAGGCCCGCTACCCTCCGAACAGGTTTTGAAGTACGGAATCGACATCTGCGAAGGTCTGGAAAAAGCCCATAAGAGCGGAGTGATTCACCGCGACCTTAAGCCGGGCAACGTCATGCTGACCAAATCCGGCGCCAAGCTAATGGACTTCGGATTAGCCAAAGCCACGCTCGCCCAAGCTCCTCCCGCGTCCAGTTTGACCATGACCATCTCCGGTCCGTCGGCGGGTCAGCCTCTAACCGCGCAGGGCATGGTGATCGGCACATTCCAATACATGGCGCCGGAGCAACTCGAAGGCAAAGAAGCCGACGCCCGCTCCGACATTTTCGCTCTGGGAGCGGTGCTCTACGAAATGGCCTCAGGCCGGCGCGCCTTCATGGGCAAGAGCCAGGCGAGTATTGTGGCGGCGATTCTAGCCTCCGACCCGCAGCCCATTTCTGCGGTTCAGCCCATGTCGCCGCCCGCGCTCGATCGCGTGGTCCGGACCTGCATGGCGAAAGATCCTGACGACCGCTGGCAAACCGCGCACGACGTCAAGCTGCAATTAGAGTGGATTGCCGAAGCCGGCTCGAAGGCAGGCATTCCCGCGCCCGTGGCGGCCAGGAGAAGGATCTCGCAGAAACTGGCGTGGATTGTCGCCGCCGTGGCCGTCGCAGCCGCCATCGCACTGGCCATCGGTTTTGTGTTGCGTGCGCCCGCGCCCGTCCACACACTGCGGTTAAGCGTTCTGCCGCCGGACCAGCATTCCTTCGATCCGATGAGCCTTGCCCTCTCGCCGGATGGCGCCAAGTTGGCGTTTGTGGCTACGCCCGCCGGAGGCGCGCCGCAACTCTGGGTGCGCCCGCTGGATTCCACCGCGGCCCAGCCGTTGGCCGGAACCGACGATGCCGCTTTTCCCTTCTGGTCGCCGGAGAGCCGCAGCCTGGGATTCTTTGCCCAGGGAAAACTGAGAATCATTGACGCCAGCGGAGGCGCGGTGCAGACCTTGGCTGACGCTCCGCAGCCTCGCGGTGGTTCTTGGGGAACAGATGGCACCATTCTGTACACCCCCGACGCCAACTCCACCATGATGCGCATTCCGGCGGCCGGTGGAACCCCGTCGCACGCCGTCGGCGATGAAAAGACAACCACCACCGTTGGTTCCCCGCGCTGGCCGGCATTTATGCCCGATGGAAAGCACTTCATCTTTTATCAATTCGCTCCCGACAACCAGGGAGGGGGAATTATTTATCTGGGCGCGCTCGATTCGCAACAGAACACAGTTTTGGTGCATTCGGATTACCGTGCGCAATACGCCAGCGGACATCTGGTGTTCGTCCACGGCGGGAACTTGATGAGTCAGAGGTTCGATGAGAAAAAACTGAAGTTGACGGGGAATCCCGTGCCCATCGCCGAGCAGGTCCGCGGTGAACCCCGGGGAGCGGCGGCCTTCTCACTCTCGACCGAGGGCAAGCTGATCTTTGCCGGTGGGCAGGCGACTACTCTCGACCTGGCATGGTACGACCGCACCGGGAAGAAAGGCGACATCATTGACAGCGAAACCTTCCAGGACGCTCACATCTCGCCCGACGGAAAGAAGGTCTCGGCAGCGCGCGCCGACGCCGGAGGGCACCTGGAGATTTACATCTACGACCTGGTTCGCAACACCAAGTCGCAATTTAGTTTCTCGCAGTCCAGAGATGACGATCCCGTCTGGTCTCCGGACGGGAACACCATAGTCTTCGACTCCGCGCGCAACGGGAAGATTGACCTCTATACCCGGCCGGCCAATGGCGCCCGCCAGGAAGAATTGCTCTATCACGACGATACCGACAAGTACGCCGGCAGTTGGTCCTCCGACGGAAAATATATTGCCTATGAAATCGTCGCCAATACGCGCATCTCCATATGGGTGATGCCCATGTTCGGCGACCGTAAGCCCTTTGCCTTCGTGGAGGAGAAGTACAACGCCCGTTTCCCCGTGTTTTCGCCGGACACGAAATGGATGGCTTTTACGTCGTTCGAGGCTGGGCGCCCCCAAGTATATGTCGTGGCCTTCCCTAAACCCGCCGGCAAGTTCCTGGTAGGGGAAGGTCAGGAACCGGTATGGAGCCGCAACGGTAAAGAGATTCTCTACCTGGATGACCACTCGCGCGTGGCCTCGGTGGAAGTCACTGCACACGGCGACAGCGTGGATCTGGGTAAACCGCAAACACTGTTTTCCGCCCAAGCCGGAGGATTCAATCAGTTCGAGGCCAGCACCGACGGCAACCGCCTCTTGATGATGCAACCACCGGTGCAGGATTCACCCAGCCTCACCCTGGTAGTGAACTGGCTGCAGGAACTCAAGAAATAAAACCCTGCGCTTTTGTAGTGACCGTGTGGTGACGGGGCTCTGCCCCGTCCCTGGCGGGTCGAAGACCCGCCGCCACACATGCTCGAGCTGAACGCTGCTCGTTGCCAAGAGATCAGTGAGCAATCTCACCCGACTTCTGCCCGCGGCGTTCGCGGAGAGTACAGCAAGAGCAGCAGGAAGCCGCCCAGATAGAAACCCCAGACGTTGGCCAGCGTAAAGCCGAGCACCCGCAGAACCAACCCAAACAAGCCCAACGCCTCGCACAACGTGTACAAGAGGATATAGCCCGCTCTCCAGCGCGCCACCGCCACGCTGTCGTCCGGTCTTTCTTTCAACACCGCTTCGGCCGGAAACACCAGCGTCCGGCGCATCACCACGGTCGCGCCCACCAGGCTGATCGAAAGCAGAGAGAGCGCGTGGAATAATGCATTCGCCGGATCGTGAGTAACTGTGCGGGCCAGCCGTTCCCCCATCGCCGCGTACAGCGCGATGCTTACCAGCAAGGCGATCTGGACCTGCCGCACCAGCCGTACCGCGGCTCTCATAAGCATGAATTCTATGCCAAAAACGATTCTGCGCCTAAACGATCCACGTCATGCGGAATTTAATGGTCGTGATGGCTCAGCGCCGGGCGAACTCGCAGAAAAATCTGGAACGAGACTGGATTTTCTCCATAGACGGAGTCCAGTGCCGCGGGCTTCGAGTAAAACGTAACGTCCGTCCCCAGAGCCAACTGCCACAGTCGGCTTTGAACAAGGTCGCGTGCGCCGCCAAAAGTGTACGCCCCAATACGGAAGCTCGGAAGCAAAGGATTGTCGGTAAATAATTCGTCCTTGTCGACCAGTTCCATCCGCGAGAACACATAGTTGCGTAACTTGAAGCTCGCCGTCGTCTCCAGCAAGTAACCATTCAGATTGTGGTTGTCAAACACCTGGTGCACTCGTCCCCACACCAGCGACGTTGCCCACGAGCCTCGCGCGAACGGCCGCACATATTCCACCGAAGCCGTCTGGCGGCGCTGGCTGCCAGGTTCGAGCGCCTCGGGATGCTCCAGCCGTCCGTAACTATACTGCGCCGTCCAATAGCGCGATGCGGCAACGCTCAACCGCGCCGACCACGAATCGAGCGGCGCGAACTGAATCGTGTAACGTCTCTCATCCGGCTCGCGGCCATTGAACACCGAGCCTTCAATCTTGAAGCGCTCCACGACGAGTCCGGTGGTGATCACTCCAAAGCTGATATGTGTGGAATCCTGCAAATGATGCGACAACGGCGCCAGCGGCAATTCCGACGCGGAAGCACGGTGCACATATGCCACTGGACCGAGCGCCGGTTCGCCCACGGCCGCTCCATAAAACTCCCACGAAACTTTTTCCTTGCTTGCAACTCCGAGTGGGTGCGTGTAATACAACGCGAGTTCAGAAAACACGTTGTGCGGATGCTGATGGTCGACCAGCGGCTGGCCGTGATAGGTTTCCCCCGTCTGGAATAGCTCGGGAAATCCAGGATGCGGTGAGGTCAGCGACTCGGCAGAGAACATTTCGCGAAACAGGATGCTGCCCTGCCCCAGCGTGTGCTGCTCCATCAGCATCAGCCAGTTCACCGACTCCGCCTTGCCCTCGCCGCGCGGACCGCCTTGCTGGTTGTAGTCCACAAATACGACGCCGTGCGCCATCACCTCCCAGGCGCCCACGGACTTCATCCACATATGCCCGGGCGTCGCCGCCGGCTGCCATCCCGTGCCCGAACTAACGTGGGGAGAAGGCATCCACTCTGGCGCGGGCTGCGACATATCCATGCCTTGCATGTCAGGCATGTCCATCTTCTGTTCTGTCGGACCCCGCGTGGACTGCGTCTGCGGATCGTCCCCGTGAACTTCTGGGACAACGTCCTGCGCTCCAGCAAAAGATACGCACACGCTGATCACGAAGAAAAAGATTAACGCCCGCACGTCAAACTCCTCATGCGCAAAAATCCGTCAGAAGAATAAGGAACCCGCAACCTGCAGAGCCCCAGCAGGGGCGGCCAAGCTTGGCCCAGTGCTTCAACGCTCGGGAAAATAAACAAAAATGATTCAAGTCCTGGAGGGACGACCCAGGCCTTGTTTTCGGAGGGAGACTAAATCCGCAGCGGCGTCGAGCCCGGCGGGTCCGCGCAGAGAACCATCAGAACTTCCAAATCTCGCAAGCAGCACGTCGTCGGCGCAGGCTCGACGCGGAGATCAAGCTGCGTGCCCTGACCCGAAGGTTGAGGGACAAAGAACGCCCGCACCGCCGCCGCATCATGACCAGTCAGACAGCACTGGTAGCTCACGGGCGCTGGTCGCGGAGAATGAGATTTCTGTGAATCAGGAAGGGTTTTGCTACCGTGCGAGTGGCAGCTTGCCGAACGCTGAGCGGGCGCCGCCAACAACAATGACGATGCCGCGTGATCCGCTTCTGCCCAAGCACCGGTCGGCAGCGCCAACGTCGCCACAACCAGCGCCGCGGTCAGCAGAAGCCCCAGAATTTCACGCCCGAACTTCATGTCTTCTCCCATTGCTTTGAGCCCGACCCGCATCAGGCCTCAGGACCCGGTGAGCTTCACCCGTATTTCTTCCGGCAGCCGTTCGCGGATCTCTGCCGGCAGCCGGTCATGCACATGCCGCGCCCCCAGTTTGGCCACATCCACCATCACCATGGGTGCCGGAGTCGCCACCGCCACAATCAGCCAGATCAGCGCCGACAGCGCGAAGCCCGCCAGCGCGCCCACCTCCAGCCAGAACGCATGGCGCGGCCCAAAATACCGGATCACGGCAAACGCCAGCAGGAACACCGCCGCCGATGCCGACGCCAGGACAATCATCGAAATATCAATGATGCGGTGCAGTTTCTGCCGGCCGCGGCAGTGCTCGCAATCGGCGAAATGTAACTCGTAGTCCCCGCGCATCTCGGGAGCCAGGCCAGAAATGTCGTAGCGCCATCCGGCTAGGATTTTCCCCACGATCGGTTCCACACACTCACTCATAAGAGGCTACAACCGGATGGATTCGAGAACTTCCGTCTGGGTTGCCAGCAGCACACGGTTGTGCCACAGCCCCTGACGCCCGCCGAGCGCCTGTTCTGCCGCCGCTCGCGCGATTTCGGGATGGTTATTCTGCTCAGACAAATGGGCCAAAATTAAATATTCGGCTCCTCCATCATAGTCGCTGGAGAAAAATTCCGCGAGCGCCTCATTCGAGAGATGCCCCACCCGGCTCATCACCCGCTGCTTCACCGACCACGGATACGAGCCCAAACGCAGCATCTCCACATCGTGATTCGATTCGATCACCAGCACGCTGCATCCCCGCAAATGGTCGCGCACGCTCACCGGCATGTAGCCCAAATCGGTGGCAAAACCGATTTTCACGCCCTCCGCTCGAAATGTGAAGCCCACCGGATCGATGGCATCGTGCGGAATCGTAAAAGGCATCACCTCAATGTCGCCCACCCGAAAACCGCGTCCGGCGGAGAAATGCTCCGACTTCAGCAGTTCCGGAATCGCGCCCTCGGCGTCGCGCACCGCCCGGCTCCACGCATGATGCGTAGGCGCGGTTAAAAAAACAGGCACATTCAGCTTCGTCGCCAGCCGTTGCAGTCCGGCAACATGGTCCGAGTGCTCGTGCGTTATCAGGATCGCGGAAATTTCCTGGGTACGCTCATCCGGAGTGCGCTCACCCAGCGTCCGCAGCCGCTTGAAAGTTTCGCGGCCGGAAAGACCTGCATCCACCAGAATGCGCGTTGTACTCGTCGCCACCAGCGCGCAGTTCCCACGACTGCCGCTGGCCAGCACCGACACCGACACTCCCATAGCCGTAGCTTACCCCCGCCGGCTGTGGAAACGGGAACAGTTTTTCAGCAACCCGGTACCTTTGATGGGAACTCCCCGTTCAACATGTGATGGTGGAATGCGAAAGTTCTTGTACGGCAGTTCCATGCCGGGCGCTACTTTAGAGAGCTGTGAATCAGCACTACGTCGCTGGTCTGGGAGCCGCGGGCCAGCACGATTTGGCGGCCGTCTTTCGACCAGGCAAAGTTGAAGATCTGGCCAGCGGTAAAATCCGTGAGTTGTTTGGGTGGGCCGCCGTCGATGGGCTGTGCCCAGATATTCGAGATGCCCTGCTGGTCTCGAATGTAGGTCAGGACGCGCCCGTCCGGGGTCCAATGGGTTACGGGATAACCCGCAAAACTCGATGCCGAATAGTCGAAGGTCTTCGCCGGTTGGCCGCCCGCGAACGGAATCACGCCGATTTTGGTCGCGTTCGGCACGGCATAGTCATTGAAGGCAATCCACTTCCCATCCGGCGAGACGGTCGGATAGGCTGACGCGTAATTGGTAAGTTGCTCCGGAGTCCCACCCTGCAAAGGAACCTTCCACAGAGCATAGTCTCCGCCGTGCGAGGCGTTGAAAACCGCCCACTTTCCGTCAGGCGAGCAGGATGGCG
Source organism: Terriglobales bacterium (assembly GCA_035314185.1). Taxonomy (GTDB): domain Bacteria; phylum Acidobacteriota; class Terriglobia; order Terriglobales; family Acidobacteriaceae; genus Acidiflorens. The sequence goes on along the minus strand of DATFZT010000117.1, from coordinate 16,267 downwards.
CGCCGTTCGTGCCTCCCTGCGTTAACGGCTTTTGGTTACCACCGTCTGCGTCGATACTCCAGATGTTCGCCGAACCGTAGGGCCCAGACGCGAACAGGATACTCCCGTCGGGGCACGGCGACGGTGAAGAGAAGAACTGCAGGTCGGCACCCGACGTCAGTTGCCGTGGGTGACTGCCGTCCGCCTCCATCATCCAGAGCTCACGCCGACCGCTGGCCAGCGAGGCATACGCAATGCGTCCCTCTGCTGTCCAAGCCAGGCCGAATAGGCCCTCTTGCGTGGCCGCGCCCAAGCCGATTTGCTTCGCCTGCCTCGCCATGCCTCGATCACCAAGCCATATGTTCGAGCGCAACTCCCGCAGCACGGTGACCAGGGCGCTGGAATCCGCGGTTACATCCAGGTCCACGTAATCATTCAAATCATTGGTGATTCTCCGCGCCGGACCGTCCGGATAGGAAAGCTCCCAGATCTGAACCGGCATGTTCGGCGCTTCCACAGCCGCCAGGACCAACCCGCTCGAATCCGCCAGCCAAGCCACCCTCAAGATGTGGCGCCATCCTCTGGCGCCGACCCGCTTTACCGAACCGTCGGAGATCTGAACCGTCATGACATAACACTGGCCGCCAGAATAAGCGCCAATGGCGATGTTCTTGCCGTCCGGCGACCACGCCATGCCTGACTCGACGAAGGGGTCGGGAATCTTGCGTGCAGAAATCTGCCTTTCTCCCGTGCCATCGGCTCCTGCTACCATCAAGGCCGTCTCCGACCCGGGGTTTTCCCTTATGAACGCTGCTCGCTTCCCTTCGGGAGAAAAAGCAACCGGAGAATCGAGCCGCTCCACCACCTTTCGCGATTCGCCCCCTAAAGCTGGGATTTGATAGAGCACACCTGCTACGTAGGCGCTCGCGGTTCGAACATAGTAGACGTAGTTTCCATCCGGCGAAAAGGTAAGCCCGACGTAATATTCCGCAGTTGGCGGGATAATCCGGATATCGCTGCGGGTGGCTGTCTGGCGCACCCAAAGGCTCTCCATTCCCGCTTCTCCCGTGACGTAAGCTACGTACTTGCCATCGGGCGAAATGGTGACCTTGCGCGCTGTCCCGCTGGTGGTGAGCCGCTCGATCGACATGGTTTGGAAAGGAGCAAGGGTCTTCTTCCCCGCCACGAATCGGTACACGCCGATCCCAATCAAGGCCAGCACGAGACTCGCCAGGGCAAGCACCGTTGTGGTGCTCCACCGCCTTCGCAGCGGTGCCGGGGCTCGGCTCACCCCGGACTGGTAGCCTTCTGCGGCTTCTGCCGCCGCCGATTTTCCCGTCTCCGTGTCGCGCTTCAGCCGCTTCAAGTCGGCGCGCATCTCCGAGGCCACCTGATAGCGCACATCACGATCTTTCTCCAGCGCCTTGTTGATGACGTCTTCGAGCTTCGGTGGCAGATCCGGATTCAGCCGGATCGGAGGAGTCGGGGCACGATCGAGGATCGCCTGAAAAATCACCGCCGAAGTGTCGCCGCGAAACGGCACCATCCCGGTGGCCATTTCATAAAGCACGGCGCCAAACGAAAACAGATCGGTGCGCGCATCCAGTTCCTTCCCTCTCGCCTGCTCCGGAGACATGTACGCCACCGTCCCCATCGTGGAACCGGCGCTGGTCAGGTGCTCCTCCGCGACCGTGGCCTCCACCGTCACACCCGACGAATCTGATTGCCGCGTGCCAGGCTGGGTGACTTTTGCCAGGCCAAAATCCAGAATCTTCGCGTGGCCGCGCTTGGTCACAAAAATATTTGCCGGCTTAATATCGCGATGGACGATTCCCTGCGCGTGCGCTGCATCGAGCGCATCGGCAATCTCAATGCCCAGCGAAAGCAGGGTGTCCAATTCCATCGGACGATAGCCGATGTTATGTTTCAGCGTTGTCCCGTCGAGGTACTCCATGACGATGAACGCCTTGCCGTCCTGCTCTCCAATGTCGTAGATGGTGCAGATATTCGGATGGTTGAGCGCCGACGCCGCCTTCGCCTCGCGCCGAAAACGTTCCAGCGATAACCGGTCCTGCGCCACATTTTCAGGAAGGAATTTCAGAGCGACGAAGCGGTCCAGCCGGGTGTCCTCGGCCTTGTAGACGACGCCCATGCCTCCGCCCCCGAGCTTCTCGATGACGCGGTAGTGCGAGATCGTCTGGCCGACGAGTTGGGAAGGGGGGTCCATCTCTTGGCGATCATGTTAGAAGCGCCCGGAACCTGAAGTCAACGAGAGCCGGAAGCGCGTTATCACCATTTGCATGAGACTATAATGTCGCGAACCGATGGCTCTCACCCCTGGCACGAAACTCGGGCCCTATGAAATCCTCGCTCCACTAGGCGCTGGCGGAATGGGAGAAGTGTATCGCGCCCGGGACATGCGCCTGGGGCGCGATGTCGCTTTGAAAATCCTTCCCGATTCTTTCGCCTCCGATGCCGACCGCCTGCGTCGCTTCGAGCAGGAGGCGCGGGCAGTGGCCGCGTTGAACCACCCCAACATTCTCGCCGTGTTTGATATCGGCCAGCACAACGAAGGTCACAGCGGCTCGCCGTTTCTGGTCTCCGAGCTTCTCGAGGGCGAAAGCCTGCGGACGGTGCTCGACCGCGGAGCGCTGCCGCAGCGCAAGACGATCGAGTATGGAGTTCAGATCGCGCACGGACTGGCTGCGGCGCACGAAAAGGGGATCATCCACCGCGATCTGAAACCCGAGAATGTTTTCGTCACCAAAGACGGGCGCATCAAAATCCTGGATTTTGGCCTGGCGAAGCTCGCCCAAAATCCAAACCCGGAACCAGACGGCGTCACCCTCACCACCTCGCACACGGCAGCGGGCGTGGTCATGGGCACGGCCAGCTACATGGCGCCCGAGCAGGTGCGCGGCGAGGCAGCCGATGCTCGCACCGACATCTTCGCGTTCGGCGCCGTGCTCTACGAAATGCTTTCCGGCGCGCGCGCCTTTCGCCGCGACACCGCTGCCGAAACCATGACCGCGGTTTTGAAGGACGACCCGCCGGAGTTGTCCGATCCCGGCCGCCTCGTGTCCTCCGCGCTCGAGCGCATTGTGCGCCGCTGCCTGGAGAAGAGCCCGGAACAGCGCTTCCAGTCGGCACGAGATCTATCCTTCGCTCTAAGCGCGCTCTCCGGAACCGAGACCGGCGCGATAGCGCGCGCCGCCGCAGCGCCGCGCCGAATTCCGCTCCTGCTCTGGTTCTCCGTAGCGCTGGCGCTGGTGGCCGTCGCCGCCGTGACGTGGTTGGTTGCGCGTCGTCCGCTGCCGATGACTCGTATGCAGTTCGCTCTGGCGGTTCCGGATGAAATGAGCATCAGCCACATGGCGCTCTCGCGCGACGGCTCCATGCTGGCATTTGTTTCGCCGGAAGAAAACTCCGCCCTGCCTATGCTTTACATACAGCGGGTTGGCTCTTCGAGCGTAACGCTCTTGCCGGGCACCCAGGGCGCGAGTTATCCCTTCTGGTCGCCCGACGGCGCCTATGTCGGGTTCTTCGCCAACGGCAAGCTGCAGAAAATCGCTGTTTCAGGTGGCACGCCGCAAGCGCTGGTCAGCGTTCTGGCCGCCCGCGGCGGCAGTTGGGGAAGCCGCGACGTCATCATCTACGAACCCGACGCGGGCAGCCCCATCTGGCGCGTCAACGCCGATGGCAGCGCAGCGGCTGAGGTCACCCAGGCTTTTCTTGCCGGCAACCAACAACTCAACACGCACCGCTGGCCCGTCTTTCTTCCCGACGGCAATCATTTCTTGATCTATGCGGGCAACTTTAACAACTCCAAAGACGACCAGACCAGCGGCATCTACGTGAGCTCTCTCGATGGCAAGGACAAGAGACTCGTTCTCCTTTGTCATTCAAGTTTTGGCTACGATTCTCAGCATCTGTATTACGCGGACGATCAGCGCCAGTTGGTGAGCATCGCCTTTGACCCCTCCGCCGCCAAGGTTTCGGGCCACGCCACGGCTATCGCCAATGTCGTCGGCTTTCAACCCTCCACTTACTGGGCCGCCCTTGCCGTCGGCGGAAACGGTACGGTCATCTACAACACCGGCGTCGGGGCAGCTCTGTCCGCTCTTACTTGGATGGACAGGTCGGGCAAGGAACTGGGCCGGATCGGCGATCCCGCGGTCATGGCGAATCCCACGCTTTCGCCCGATGGCAGCCGGGTTGCCGTGGACATCGCCGACCTGAAGGCGAATAACGTGGACATCTGGCTGCAGAGCACCACCGGCGCCGGCAATGCCCGCTTCACCTTCGATCCTTCAGAGGAAGTTGCCGGCGTTTGGTCGCGCGACGGAAGCACGCTCGCCTACCGTTCGGCTGCGGGTGGGATAACGATATTCGCAAAGCCGGCCAATGGCCTGGAGCGGGAAAAGGTAGTCCTTCGCAGCAAGGAGAGCGATGATGTAATTCCCAATTCCTGGTCCGCTGACGACCAACAGGTTCTTTTCACCTGCCAAACTCGATCGCGCTCGTACCTGATGGTGGTCCCGGCCGGCGGAGGGCCGCCCGTTCCATTGCTGACCGGCAAAGCCAACGAGACCAACGGACAATTCTCTCTCGATGGAAAATGGGTAGCCTACGCCTCCGACGAATCCGGCAACTCGGAGATCTACGTCACCTCTTTTCCCAGCACCGCTGGAAAGTGGCAGGTATCGCGTGGTGGCGGCGCCGAGCCGCGCTGGCGTGGGGACGGCAAAGAGATTTTCTACATCGCGCCCAATGGCATGTTGATGGCGGTGCCGGTCAACGGCGAAAGTGTCTTCGCGACCGGAACACCCGCGCCTCTGTTCCAGATTCAGGGCCGCGCCCCGATCTCGAGCACCGACGTTTTCACCTATGACGTGGCCAAAGACGGCAAGCGCTTCCTGGTGAATCGTTACGTGAAACCGGAACACGTCGCGCCCTTGACCATCCTGCTGAACACTCCGGCGGGCAGCTCATCGTTCTAGGACAACCATTCAATCGCCATTCACTCCACTCACTTCCCTGCAAGAATTTTGTCCACCACGCCCCGCCCGATCGATCCCCCGAATGCGCCCGCGATTCCCGGCATGAACGCAAGAAAGGATTCATAGATCTGCGCCCGTTGCGGCTTCTCCGACAGGAAGTAGTAGGCCAGCCACTCCACAATGGGCACGAACACTCCGACTAGCACCACCCAGCGCCAAGGCTTGCGCGGGCTCAAGAATCCGAGCAGCATGTTCGCCGCCAGCACCACCATCGCCGTCAGCAGCAAATCCCCTACTTTAATGTCCAACCACCCTGCCAGCGCTCCCGAAAGCACCGCTATCAAGTAATAAAAAGCGTCGCCGCCCGATTGTTTCTCAGGAAGAATTTGACCCCAAGCTGTAGTCATATCCCTATCTCAATCTCACTACTTCCAATCCTATTTCCCATCTATTTTCTATCCGGCGAGTACGTGTAAAATCCGCGCCCGCTTTTGCGTCCCAGCCAACCCGCATCCACCATCTTGATCAGCAGCGGACAAGGCCGATACTTCGGATCCCCCAGCCCATCCTGCAGCACCCGCATAATGTCCAGACACACGTCGAGCCCAATAAAATCCGCCAGCGTCAGCGGCCCCATCGGATGGGCCATCCCCAGTTTGAACACTTCATCCACCGCCGCCGCCGTGGCCACGCCCTCCATCACCGCATACATTGCTTCATTCAGCAGCGGCATCAGCACCCGATTCGAAACAAATCCCGGAGCGTCATTCACCTCCACCGGCGTCTTCTCCAGTTTCACCGCCAGTTCACGCACCGTCTCAAATGTGGCCTGCGAAGTCGCCAGTCCTCGAATCACTTCGACGAGTTTCATCACCGGCACCGGATTAAAGAAGTGCATCCCGATAACCTTGTCGGCGCGCCCGGTTAGCGCCCCAATCTTGGTGATCGAAATCGAAGACGTATTCGAAGCCAGAATCACCTCCGGCTTCATGATGCGATCGAGTTCGCGGAAAATCTCCGCCTTGATCTCAAACTTTTCCGTCGCCGCCTCGATCGCCAGATCGCAATCCGCCAGCCGCGCCCGGTCCACCACCGCCGTAATCCGCCCCAATGTGGAAGCCTTGTCGCCCGCCGTAATCTTGTTCTTGGCAACTTCGCGATCCAGGTTCTTGGCAATCGTGTCGAGGCCTCGATCGAGAAACCGCTCCTCCACATCGCACAGCACGACGCTGAACCCGCACCGCGCAAACACGTGAGCGATTCCATTGCCCATCGTGCCCGCCCCGATAACTCCCACCCGCTTTATCGCCATGAGGGCCTCGCCCATTTACTCAGCCAAAGATTGCCGAGTCAAAGAAGGAAACTGAAAAGTTTAGCAGAATGGAATGATCACGAATAAAGCGCGACTTCAGCAGCGGCCAGCGGCCGCGTGAACGGTTTTCTTGCGCGGCTCGCGAGCCGCGACGCCAAGTTCTTTTTCGATCGAAGAGAAGCGCTGAAAAACCTCGTGCAGCCGCAGCGCCATGTTGCGGATGGCGTCGGCCTGCGCCAGCACCGTGGCCGACAGTCCGGGCTCGAGCGTCAGAAGTTCGGCGTTGCCGAGCACGGTGGTGAGAACGTTATTAACATTCGTCCGCATCTCGACCATGTAGCGTCCAAGAGTGGCCTCGGTTTGGGCGGCGGCGCACAGTTTCTCAGCCTCGCGGGCGCGAGATTCGGCGTGGCGGCGGCGAAGAATTTCGCGTCCGAGCAGACCCGCCAGCGCCGGCCACACTCCGGGTTCGCACCGCATCTCAAGAACGGCGCCGTGGAGGTTATAGAAACCGAGCGCAGGATCGGAGTGGGAGCGAATGATAATGGCAGGCTTCCCGGCGGCGGCGAGCGACTCCTTCAGGGCCTTGGTCCGGTCACTGTTATTGTTATCGTTATTGCTGTCGTTCTTGTTGCCGGAAGATTTTTTTTCAACCGAAGAGGCGTCGGCGATGGCCAGATCGTAGTGGCTGCCCTGCAGATCGCGCGAGAAGCCTTCGTCGAGCAGGATGAATTCCGGACCAGCCGAATGATGATCTGCATCCTGAGGCCAACCCGCCGTAATCTCGCGCGAGAAGGCGGGATCGCTGGCAAGGATCAAAACGGTCTGGCGATTGTTACTCATCGTCCATTTCCCGAAATTACTTTTTCGGTCCGCCGCCAGATTTTGTGGAAGCGGCCACAGCGCCCTTGGCCAGCGGGTTCTTACGCGCCCCGTTCTGCAGCGCGTCGTCGACTGCCGCTCTTAGATCCACCAGCATGCGCAGCGGCTGGCCAGAGGAGTATTCAGCGTGGAACATTACTTTCCATGACTGGCAGATCATGCGCAGACGCCCGGTCGGTTCCTCGGCGGAGAATTGGGCGCGGCGGCAATCGATGGTTTTAATGCCCCGCCGCTCCAGTTCACGTAAACCGTCCTGGATGGCGTTGAGGTCGTCGTGCATCAGACGGAAAAATATTCGCCGGATCATGAAGCTGAATCGCGCAAACGCCACCATGGCCGAGGGTTCGAAATAGCGGGCCGCATTCTGCGCCTTGAGCTTGCGCCCTTGCTCCAGCGTTCCGCTGTGCAGCAGTTCGCTGAGGCGTTTGGAACGCGACGCCATCTGCAGAATGGTCTCCAGCGGACTCAACCACTCCGGCAGCTTCGGCTCTTGTGGCCCGAGCACTGGTTCCAGCACCTGGGCAACGTAATCGAGGTCCAAGTCTCCGTCTTCCAGGCCCGAGGGCGCGCACAGCGAAAAATACTGCACCAGCAGGAAATCTGTCTTGTCCCGGTCGCTGGTGGATTTCGCCGCCTTGTGCATGTGGTGCACCAGAAGCTGGCGGAGCACGGCTTCATTGGCCAGCGGCGTAGTCTGCAGAAACTGGCGCAACTGGTGCACTTGGATCTGCGCGTCCACCTGTTGAAACCAGGCTTCGGCCTGCTTGACGGACTCGACCGAAGGCGTGAAGCCCTCCTCAACATTAACCGGGCAGGTGGGAACCTCAATCACAAATTCGCGCACCAGCGCAGCGTAAATGGGCAGCAGCGCACTGAGCGTGGCTCCCTGTTCTTCCAGTGATGGCGGGGTGGATGTAGTCATGATTTCACAATCCAGTTGGGAACATGTTTTAGGAAGCGGACGGCGATCGCTGTCCGCTCCGGGTGATATTGAACCGCCACCACCGAGCCTTCGGCGTGCAGCGAGCCGTCGTGGCTTTCAATCAGGACGCGGTCGGCGAATTCCAGAGGCCGGTTCACCGTGAACAGGACTTCTTGCGGCGTGCCGTACTCGATCACCGTGTCTTGAAGAAAAACGTTCCCGTTTTCATGGCCCTTGACATCGCCGTTGCCATTGCCATTAGCATTACCCATGGCGCGGCTGAGTTTGACGGGAATCCGCACCGGTGTAGCTTCAGGAAAAAACTTCGCCAAGCGGCTTACGATGCCTGGTTCGAGCGCACGAGCAGTTGCCTGATGGTGCACAGTTGACCCTCGATCCCGGAGTTTGAACAGGCGAGTCTCCCTCTCTTCCTGGTTTGAAAGAGCTGCCAGGGGACTCGCTCTGTTTTATCGGTATTCCACAGTGCACGGGTTACGCCAAAAACTTGAAGGTCATGCACCTAAGAACAAGTGAAAGAAAGGATTAGCAGTTAGCGGAGTGGCGCGGGAGCCGCCGCAGCCGAATCCTTCCGGCTCAGGAAAAGTGCGTCTCAGAATGACACAACCGTCTCATTTCGCGTAAGCGAGGCAGGAAAAATGGAGAGACGGGCGTCCTCGCCCGTCCACCGCGCGGCCGACGCAACTCTATTGCAACGTCGTCGATTGCGGTGGCTCCTCGTGACTGCCGATGTTGTACCGCTTCAGCTTGCGATAGAGGGTCGCGCGGCTGATGCCAAGCATTTTTCCCGCTAGGGCTTTGTCTCCCTTGACCTGCGAAAAAACCCGCTCAATAGTGGCGCGCTCGATATCTTCCAGGTCCGTAGCGTGGAGGTCAGCGGCTCGAAACTCAGCACCGCGGCCGGAAAACTCTTGCGCATCGAGCGCTTCGGCTTGGACTTCCGCACGCACGATCGCTGGCGGCAGATCGTTGACCTCGATAACGCGCTGATCGCCCAGCGCCACCGCACGCTCCAGGCAATTTTCCAGTTCGCGGACATTGCCCGGCCAGTCGTACACCAGGAGCGCCTTCATGGCCTCGCCCGAAAGCTGCACGCCGCGTCCCGGAGCCAGCCGTTCCAGGAAAAACGCCGCTAGGATGGGTATATCGGAACGGCGCTCGCGCAGCGGCGGCAGAGAAATGGTGACCACGTTGAGGCGGAAATAGAGATCCTTGCGGAAGGTCCCCTTCTTGTATTCGGTATCAAGATCGCGGTTGGTCGCGGCCATGATGCGCACGTCCACCTTGACTTTTTGATTGCTGCCCACCGGCCGAACTTCCTTTTCCTGCAGAAAGCGCAATATCTTGGCTTGCATTTCCAGAGGAAGTTCGCCCACCTCGTCGAGAAAAATGGTTCCCGTATCGGCCGATTGCAACAACCCCTGCTTGGAGCGAAGCGCGCCGGTAAATGCGCCTTTCTCATAGCCGAACAATTCGCTCTCAATAAGCGTGGGGACCAGCGATCCGCAGTCGACGGCGACAAAGGGACGACTGGCCATGGTGCCGCGAAAGTGCAGGGCCCGAGCCACCAGTTCCTTGCCGGTTCCACTTTCGCCGGAAATCAACACCGGCGTACGCGTGTCCTTAAGCCGGGAAATGAGCCGCAGAACGTTCTGAATTCCGGTGGAATTGCCGATGATGCCGTGGAGCGAGGTCTCGGTTTCGGAGCGTTCGCGGAGGTAGAGATTCTCCTCGACCAGGCGGACCTTGTCGGCCATGCGCCGCAGGAATAGGCGCAGATCGTCGAGCGGAGCAAAAGGCTTCGCAATGTAATCGTAAGCGCCCAACTTCATGGCCTGCACCGCGGTTTCAACCGATCCATGGCCGGTCATGACCGCCACTTCGATGCGCGGGTGGGCGCGCTTGGCCTGCTCCAGGAATTCGATCCCCGACATGCTCGGCATCACCATGTCGGTGAGCACCATGTGCACGGGCTGCTCGTCGAGCAGGGTAAGAGCCGCGTCACCGCTCTCGGCTTCGAGGCAGTGGAAGCCGAGCGACTCGCCCACTGTCATGCACAGGCGGCGGATGGTCTGCTCGTCGTCGACGATCAACAATCGAATGCGGAAGTCGTTTTTCGTCAAATTCTGTGTTGCCGAAGTCTGCGTCATGGCGCCGCCCTGCCCATGGTCTGCTCGACCACGGTGATAAAGTCATGGACGCGAAACGGCTTTTCGACGCACGGCGCCCCGGTGCGGCGCAGCGTGGCAGCCGTTTCCTCGTTGGCGATGTCGCCGGTGATAAAAACCAGCCGGCGGGCCAGTTCCGGCCGGTGGGTGGCGATCCAGGCATACACCTGGGCGCCATCGACGCCTCCCGGCGTGCGCATGTCGGAAATGACGCCGTGAAAATTGCCCTTGGCCAGCAGTCGCAGGGCCTCGGCGCCGGATTCGATCGCAACCACGGCATAGCCGTGCCCCTCCAGAACCGCGCGTACCAAAGCCATCACTGCCGGTTCGTCTTCTATCAGAAGTACGGGCGCACAAGCGGGTTTCGTTCCAGTTTGCGTCATTTGGGATGCACTCCTGCAACAGCTCCAAAGGATGCCGCCTCGGCTGCCACCGGGAGGCGCACGATAAAGGTCGCTCCTTCAGAGTCCTGGTTGTTGTGGCAGACAATTTCGCCGCCGTGTTCGTGGACAATGCCATAGCAAATACTCAAGCCCAAACCGGTACCCTTGCCCACGTCTTTGGTGGTAAAGAAAGGGTCAAAAATACGGTCGGGATCGGCGATCCCGACACCGTTATCGGAAAAGGAAATCTCGACGAATGCGCTGCTGTGGGCGCTCCTGATCTCGATGCGAGCGGGGTGAGAGGGGCTGGCGCTTTCGCGAACCGCGTCGTAAGCGTTGTTCAGGATGTTGAGAAATACCTGCTGCAGCTGGTGCGAATCTCCCACGACCGGAGGCAGCGACTCGTCCAGGTGTTCGACCACGTCAATGCCGTGACTGATGAAGTCGTAAGAACGCAAGTGCACGGTGCGTTGCAGGATCGAATTCAGCTGAACCGCCTGCCGCTGCGGCGGCACTTGGCGCGCAAAGCTGAGCAGGTTTTGCACGATCTGCTTGGTGCGCTGCGCTTCCTGCAGAATCACTCGCAGATCGCGGCGCGCGCTTTCCGGCAGCTCGGGATTCTCCATCAGCAGGTCAGTGAATCCGAGGATGGCGGTAAGGGGATTATTGACTTCGTGAGCGACGCCGGCGACCAACTTTCCCACCGCCGCCATCTTCTCCGCATGCATGAGCTTGGAGCGCAGCATGGCGGAGTCGGTCACGTCGGTCATCACCACCACGATGCTGCTCACCCGGCCGTCTTCGCCGCTGATGGGGCTCAGATTCACTGAGAACTGGGCGCTGACGCCGTCGCCCCGAACCAGGGGCAGATCAAAGTTATCCACTTGCTGGCCGCGAGCCACATCTGCCAGCGCTTCGCGGAGCGCCGCACGGCGCGGTGGGGCACACAGGTCGGGCAAAGGCCGCGCCAGAATCTGCGACTGCTGAAAGCCCAGACCGCTCCAGCGCCGGTTAGCATAACTGATCACGCCTTCGGTATCGGTCACCAGAATCAGGCTCTGGGTATGACTGAGGATTTTGCTCGAAAAATCACGCTCTTTCTGCAGCTCGGTTTGCGATTGATGCAGCCCGCTGACATCGAGCATAAGTCCACGGTGCTGCAGCACGTTGCCGCCCGAATCGCGCAGCGCAAAACAGTTCATGAAGACGTGCACCGGCGAGCCATCCTTGCGCCGCAGAACCTCTTCGTGATTGTGCATCTCCCCCCCGCGTTTGAGGACTTCCGCGAGTTCCTGCCGCCGCTCCTCAGAGAAATAGACCTGGGTGGGAATGTCGAGTTGCAGCACTTCGTCGCGGCTGCTGTAGCCAAGGATCCGCACCAGCGAGTCGTTGACCTCGACAAACCGGCCCTGCGGCGTGGAGACGTAAATTCCTTCCTGGATATTGTCGAATAGTTCCCGGTAGCGGCGCTCGGCATCACGCCTGTCGGTGATGTCTTTGAGCACGTGTACGGTCTGCAACTGGGTGCTGCTGGCGGCATGGATGCGCGAAGTTGAGATCAGGTAAGTGCGGTCGAGAACCGGGTGCACATATTCGTCCAGACCCTCGCCGCTGCGGCAGAAGGGACAGGTGTGCGGCGAAGTCCCGGTCGAAAGCGCTTCGAGCGCCCGCATGTTGATGCCAATCAACTGGTCTGACTCGATGCCAACGAAATCGGCCAGCGAGCGATTCACGCGGAGAATATTCTGCTGCTCGTCGTGCACCACGATAAAGTCGCTGATGGCATCGAACACCTCCAGCCAATGGCGGTTGGCCTGCTGCATGCGTGTAAACAGGCAGGCATTCTCGAGCGCGATGCTGGCATGGCCGGCAATGGCGCGCAGCAAGAGGCGATCGTCCGCCGAGGGTGCAGCGCCACGGTCCGCCAGACAAAGCACGCCCACCAGTTCTCCCGAGGATCCGGCCAGCCGCACGAGCGTGCAATCGGTCCATCCCAGACCGGAGGCGAGTGCGCTTCCCAGCATGTCGCTGGCGGGTGCATAGGCCACATCGGTGGAGTATTTCGGCAACGCCGCACTGAGCGCCCGACTGAAGCGGCGAAGCAGCGCCTTATCGTTAATCTCAGAAACGTTCACTTCGGAAACGTTAGCCTCCGAAACGCCACCTTCTTTAACCCTAGTCTCGGAAAGGCCGCCTTCGCCGGCCCCGCAAATCAGCACCGTATCCAGTTCCGCGGTCTCGAAAAGGCTGAGGGCAACCGAGCGGCCTCCCAGCAGGGCAGCCGCGCGAAGCGCGAATTTGCGCGCGAACTCGGGCAGGTTCAGGACGGTATTGAGTTCGAGCGCGATCGCCACCAGGGCCTCGGCGCGGCGGCGGTGCTCCTCGGATTGATGCAGGTTACGGGTAAGTTCAAGCGCGATGGCAACCTGCGCGGCCAGAGCACGGGCGCGACGGACATCTTCTTCGTTGATCGGACCGGGCTCGATCCGGTCAAGCACGCTGAACATTCCGAGCACATCGCCGTTCGAACCGAGCAAGGGCACAGCGAGCAACTGGCGGATGTGAAAAGCAGCCACGAAATCCAAATCGCCGTCCGCGCTGACCGAAGCATTTTCGGTGACGAACACATTTTTCTGCTTCAGCGTATGGCTCGCGACGCCATCGTAGAGCGGGATATCCACCGGACGAGCCTTCCCGTTCTCGACTCCCCAGCGAATGCGAAATGCGCTCTCTTCGAAAAGCCCGATGAAGCAGCGCTTGAACCCGAGAAAACTGGCGGCCCGAGCCGCCGAGGTCTGCATGAACTCGTCAAGTTTCCCGGCGGAACCAAGTTCGAATGAAATCTCCAGGATTTCGTGCAGTTCGTGGGCCTTGGCCCGGGCCATGCCGCACAATTCGGCATTGGCGACGGCCACCGCGCCAAAGCCGACCAGGGCTGAGACCAGGGTTTTGTCTTCCTCGGTGAACGGCTGCGCGAAACGGGGATAGACCAGAATCGCACCGTGCAAGCGCGAGGTGCGAAACGGCGCCGCGATCAGAACTCCCGGTGGAGAGTCTTCCCCGAAATGAGACGCGCCGTCGATGCTTACCGTTATGCGCTCGCCCGCCGCCACGGCGCGCGTGGCAATCTCCATCGCAGAGCGCAGGTTGTTCTGCTCGAAACGGGACCGAATGGACTGGGCGAGTTTGGGAGCCTCCGTGGAGACAGCCTGCAACTGGAACCGCCTCTCCGGTTGGGTATGCTCCTGTTGAACTTTCTCCTGCTGAATCAGCACCAGCACGGCCGGCGAATGCAGCAGCACGCACAGGCGGTCGGCGATGCTCTCCATCACCGCAGCCGTGTCGGGCAACCCATGCAGCGCGCCCGCAGCCTCTACCAGGACGGTGGCGCGGCGGTGCTCTTCGCGGGAAAGCTGGTTCAGCCGCAGGGCTTCGAGCCCGGTGCCAAGCTGTGCCGCCAGGATCGTGACCTTGGCTACGGCGTCATCGTCAAAGCCGGCATGGGGCGCAGCCAGCACGAACGCGATGGCCCCGACCACTTCCCCGGAAACCAGCAGAGGCGCGGCCATGGCGGCGTGCGCTCGGCATTTGGCCAGCCAAGGGTAACGGGCGACGTTGACGTGGTTGAGGAAGAACGCGCGACGTTTCTGCACCGCTTCAATGGCGATCGAGGGCGCGATGGATGGATCACCGGGCCGCAGCCGCGTGCCACGAAACGACTCGGCATGTTCGCCGTCGGCTTCGGTTCCGGTGAGTTCACCATCGGAGGAGCAACTCCAAAAGTAGACGTCGCTGGCATGGAAAAAGGCGCGCGTGTGCACGCAGAACGACCGGATGAGATGGCTGGGATCGCTGCTCTGAAAAGCGGCCCGGGAAAGCTCCTGAAGAAGTTTCTGGAAAGCCTCCTCAGACTGAGACGCGTGCCCGGTCCCCGAATTTCCGCCGTTAATTGTCAGTCAGCACCATTCGCTTAGCTAAGCGGTTGAAAACAATTGAATTACATCAAACCTACGCCCGATTCTCAAATTGAGTCAAGGGAATAGGAGGTGCCAGTGCCAACTTTAGAAACGTGCCAAAAGTGACACCAGAGTCTCATTGTGCAACCGACTGAACCCGCCATAAGGGCCCGAGCTGCGAGCCGCGAGCAATCTACCCCTGCTTTTGCCTGCTCGTAGCTCGCAGCTCGGGGCTCGGGGCCTGACGATAGCCCGATCACCCGATCTCTTCATCACCAAAGTAATGAACAAGCGGAACTTTTAATATCCGCTGGGGTCTCCCTTGCTCGAATATGGGATGAATGCTCATTGACAAGGAATGTGACGTGAATCTTCGATCACTGCAACGTGTGTTTGCCGTGGCCCTGCTGCTGGTTGGCGGATGGGCTGCGACCGGTACTCCCAAGGCGTGGGGACAGGAAACCGAACGGAAAACAAAAACCAGGGTGGCGCCGGTGTATCCGGAACTGGCGCGGCGCATGAACATCACCGGCACGGTGAAGGTCCGGGTGATTGTTTCCGCCAACGGGTCGGTGAAGAGCGCCTCTCTGGTTGGCGGGCATCCGGTGTTGGCGAACGCCGCCCTGGACGCGGTCAAGAAGTGGCATTTCGAGGTGGCTCCACAAGAGTCGACGGAGGTTGTGGAATTCCGTTTTGATCCGGGTCAATAAGCAGGCGGCACTGGGTCCGAAGCGCTGGCTGAGGAAGGTTTGAACATGAACATCAAGAAAAAACTTTATGTGAGTTTCGGCGTCATTCTGGGGACGGTTCTAGTGCTCCTGGCGATCAACCTGTACGGGGTGCATCGCGAGCACGAGACTAAGGCCGCGGCGCAGAGTTCGATCGACATGACCGAGGCAACCTCGTCGGTGCGCTTCCAGATGATGCAGAACCGGCTTCACCTCCAGAACTACCTGCTCAGCGGCGACACGCGCGACGTGGAGAAGATGAATGACGGCGAGCACCAGTTGAGTGACGCGCTGCACCGCGCCCAGGAACTCGCCAATTCCGCGCAGCAGCGCGGCAATCTGGAAAAAGTGCAGATGCTCGAACAGGCCTGGGGCTCCGATTTCGCCAACCCTCTGGTGGACAAACGCCGGGCGGTCGACGGCGGCAATGCAACCGTCGCCGAACTACAGATTTTCTATTTACAAAAGGATCCAAACTCCTGGGTCACCCGTTCAAGCGATGTTCTGGACGAGGTCGACCGGGAGAACCACAAGCTGCTGGACGAGCGACGACACTCCGATGATTCGGCAGCAAACTTGACCATTCTGTTTTCGATCTTCAGTTCCCTGATCGCCGTGGGCCTGGGCATGGTGATTGCCTACCGCACTGCCGGCGGGATCACCGGCCCCCTGACCCGGCTGATTCACGTCGCCGACCAGATCGGCCAGTCCGGAGATCTCGAGCACAATATCGACATTCACGGCAAGGATGAGATTGGACAACTGGCCCGTACTTTCGACTCCATGGTCAAGTACCTTACGGAAATGGCAGCGGTTTCCGAAGCCATTGCTGGGGGTAATCTGTCGGTCGAAGTCCACCCCCGATCTGCCAACGACACCCTGGCCAACGCATTCACGCGGATGGTGGACGGCCTGCGCG
>DATFZT010000116.1:0-18353 GCA_035314185.1 Terriglobales bacterium | reverse complement strand
TGGGTGGCGCAGCGGTTTACCGCTGCGATAACTAGCCTATTTTCATCGACGGCTTTAGCCGCTGGGGGAATGCGCCTTCTAAACTGAGCCACTCCCCGCTGGAGGACGTGCCTGGCGTCCTCGGGCGCTACCGAGTCTCGTCTGTCGCCCGATGATTTCTAAGCTCCCACCAGGTGCTTCAGCGCCGGGCGGTTATGGATGATCAGAGTCGTGCCCTTCAGTTCCGCCATCGCGTTTCTTCGGAACTCGGATAGCAGGCGGGTGATGGTCTCGCGGCTGGTGCCGATCAGTTGGGAGATTTCTTCATGGGTCATGGCCAGCCGGACGCGCACTTTTCCGTGCCTGACCTCGCCATCGGCGGAGCTTTCGAGCAAGAATCTGGCAAACCTTTCCGACACCGAATGTGACAATCCGATGGTCCGCACCACCCCATAGGAATCGGAACAGTCGCGGGCAAGATGCTGGGTGGCGTGGAGTGAGGCGTCCGCATGCTCCCCGAGGAAGTGCAGCATGTCTTCGCGCCCCACGAAGTCCAGTTGGCAGGGCTGCATGGTTTCAACCGTCAACTCGTAGCGCTTGCCCGTAACCACTGCGTGCAATCCCAGAACTTCGCCGGCCTCCGCAATGCGCACGATTAACGTTTTTCCATCGCGCGAGGTGGTAGAGAGCTTGGCGCGTCCCTGGCAGAGAATAAAAATTCCGCACGGACTTTGTCCCTCGACCAGCACCACGGCGTGTTCGGGAAAAACCGCGGCAGGTTTTATTTTGTCGAAAGCCGCGATCGAGTCCGGCGACAGGTCGCAGAAAAAACTGCGCGAACGCAGATGACAAGTAACACAGCTTTCCACGCAGCTCAAACCGGACATGGTCATAGGCGCTCCTCCATCTCCTCGCAGACAGGTGCCCCGGGTTGGTGAGCAACGATGGAAAGCAGTTACTATTTGAATCTCGTGGCTGGCCAGATCACCGCTAGCGGAAGGTGGTAATGGAGTGATTGCATCCCGACGGCCACCGCGGACCGTTCCATTTTGGGTCTGAAACTCAATGCTTGCAGCGTCGATCCCGTCCGCAGCGCCAAAGACTAAGCCGGGGCGCTGGCAAGCCTGCCGACGGTCGGGCGACCCTGGCAGCTCTCAGTCGGATCGGACCGCGCCGGCAGGAGGTGTAAAAGTCGCAAAGAGTGGTAGCTCCCTATTGTGAAGATTCTACACGGTTTGTTTCCATGCTGCGTCTCCGCTTGACAACCTCCCGCTCACATTCCTATAATTAGCACTCGTGAGCCTCAAGTGCTAACAGTCCTTGCGTCTGGGGCATTTCTGAATTTCGATTCAACCCTACTTAACCAACTCTTGAAAGGAGTACGCAACTATGGCAACCAAATTTACCCCGCTGCATGACCGCATCCTGGTCCGTCGGGTAGAAGAAGCCGATACCACCCGCGGCGGCATCATTATTCCCGACTCCGCCAAAGATAAGCCGCAGGAGGGAGAAGTCATCTCCGCCGGCAAAGGCAAGATCAGCGAAGAAGGCAAGGTTCGTCCGCTCGACGTGAAGGAAGGCGACCGCATTCTGTTCGGCAAGTATTCCGGCACCGAGATCAAGATCGATGGAGAAGACTTCATCATCATGCGCGAAGAAGAAGTGCTCGGCGTGCTCGTGGGTTCGACCAAGAAGGAAACCGCCGGATCGCGTAAGTGACGCCGGTTAGCGGGCGTCTGAGCCCGCTGGCGTCATCCTGAGCGCGCTTTTTGCGCGAAGGATCTCAAGGCTCGATGCGAAGAGCTCGTAGCCCCAAAAATTCCAGGCTTCGGCCTGCATACATCTTAAGGAGCAAACAGCTATGGCAAAGCAAATTATTCACGGAGAAGAGTCGCGACAGGCCATTCTCCGCGGCGTCAACATACTGGCTGACGCTGTGAAGGTTACTCTTGGCCCCAAGGGCCGCAACGTGGTCATTGAAAAGAAATTCGGTGCGCCCACCATCACCAAAGACGGCGTCACCGTAGCCAAAGAAATTGAATTGCCCAACGGCATCGAAAACATGGGCGCGCAGATGGTCCGCGAAGTCGCTTCCAAGACTTCTGATGTTGCCGGCGACGGCACCACCACCGCCACCGTTCTTGCCCAGGCAATCTATCGCGAAGGCGTGAAAACCGTTGCTGCTGGCGCCAATCCCATGGCCATCAAGCGCGGCATCGAAAAATCGGTCCTGCTCATCACCGGCAGAGTCGATAAGGATGGCAACCGCGAAAAAGGCGAACTGGACAAGTTCTCCAAGCCCGTCACCGGCGACATGATTGCCCAGGTCGGCACCATCTCGGCGAACAACGACGAGACCATCGGCAAGATCATTGCCGAAGCCATGAAGAAAGTCGGCAAGGATGGCGTCATCACCGTCGAAGAGTCGAAGACGCTGGACACCCAGCTCGACGTGGTCGAGGGCATGCAGTTCGATCGCGGCTATCTCTCCCCGTACTTCGTCACGGACCCGGAGCGCATGGAATCCGTCCAGGAGAACGCCTACATCCTGATCCACGAAAAGAAAATCAGCTCGATGAAAGACCTGCTCCCGTTGCTCGAGCAGATCGCCAAGGGCGGCAAGCCGCTCCTCATCATCGCTGAGGACGTGGAAGGCGAAGCGCTGGCGACCCTTGTCGTCAACAAACTCCGTGGCACGCTGCAAGTCTCGGCCGTCAAGGCTCCCGGCTTCGGCGATCGTCGCAAGGCCATGTTGCAGGACATCGCAACCCTGACCGGCGGCAAGGCCATCACCGAAGACCTCGGCATCAAGCTGGAAAACGTTACTCTGGCCGATCTCGGACAAGCCAAGAAAGTCACCATCGACAAAGACAACACCACCATTGTCGAAGGCAAAGGCAAGCCCGGCGATGTCCAGGGCCGCGTAAAAGAAATTCGCAGCCAGATCGACAAGACCACCAGCGACTACGACCGCGAGAAGTTGCAGGAGCGGTTGGCGAAGTTGGTAGGCGGCGTGGCCGTGATCAAAGTAGGAGCCGCGACCGAAACCGAAATGAAGGAAACGAAAGCCCGTGTGGAAGATGCCATGCACGCCACCCGCGCAGCCGTTGAAGAAGGCATTGTCCCGGGCGGCGGCGTAGCGCTGGCGCGTTGCGTAGCAGCTCTCGACAAGCTGAAGCTGGAAGGTGACGAGCAGATCGGTGTCAACATCGTGAAGCGCGCCATCACCGAGCCCTTGCGCCAGATCGCCGAGAACGCCGGCGAAGAAGGTGCCATCGTGATCGGTAAGATCCACGACTCCAAAGACAATAACTTCGGCTACAACGCCCTGACCGGACAGTATGAAGATCTGGTCAAGGCAGGCGTGCTCGATCCGACCAAGGTAGTGCGCACCGCACTGACCAACGCCGGCTCGATCGCAGCCTTGATGTTGACCACCGAAGCGCTGGTAGCCGATATCCCGGAGGAGAAGAAGAACGCTCCCATGGGCGGCGGCCACGGCGGCGGCGGCATGGACGGAATGTACTAAGACCGTGTGGCGCGGACATTCCTGTCCGCGAAATGCCGACAGCAAAATGAAAGCCCCGCTCGAAGTTCCAGTTCCAAAGAGCGGGGCTTTTTTACGGCCGTACAGGGATCAGGTTCGCGCCTTCCAGTAGTTCGGACGCCGGCTGGTATGCGCGATCGCGACAATCTCTATAATGTCGAAACTCCGTTCCCGATAGATCAGCAGAAAAGGAAATCCTCTCAGAAGAAACCGCCGCGCGCCAAACGAACCGCGCGCCCAACGCCGAGGCGCGCTGGCGATCTCATCCATTGCACGTTGAACTTCAGAATCGAACCTGAGAGCAACATCGGGACTACGCTCCAGATACCAATCGAATGCAGCGTCATATTCGGAGGACGCCTCGTCGTGAAGGGTGACGATGCTAGTGGGCACGAGGCAGCTTAGCCAAGTTCCGCCGGCGCACTTCCGTCCAAGGGACGGTATTCGCCGTGCCGGAATCAAGATCGGCGATGCGTTTCTTGATCTCCTCGTCCCAGGCGGCCACAACCGCGTCGTCAACCTTGCCCCCGAGATTGGAGATAAGGGATTCGGCTAGCGCCTCCTGCTCTTCGATCGATAGCGTCAGCGCCTGCTCAAGCAATTTCGAGACTTCCGGAGTTATCTGCGCCATGAAACGTCACCCAAATGGCATTATAACCTTTGCGTGCCGAGGGGTTATCCGCCTGCCCAAGGCGGAGCCGATAGCAAATCAAAGCCCCGCTCGCAAGAGCAGGGCTTTCTAGTTTCATGGGCCGGGTTGCAAAGTGTTTCACGTGGAACATTTTGTACATATATATTTGCACATTGTTTTGTGTCAACAGAATATTTTTCGGCGGGCTGGAGTTTCGGGGGTTTTGAAGGATTGGAGGCTTGAGGGAAGCTTGGGGCCTTAGGTTGCGTTTATCACGCAAGTGGTGACAGGCAAGGGGCTGGACTCGAAATCGGCTGCCGGACGGCAAGTCCGGGGATGGTCGGAGGGCTTCAAGGTAGGGATTTTTGTGTCAAGAGGGGAAATTGTGGTCGGCTGGACCGGCCACAACCGGTGGTGGCAGTTGGCCCTCGGCGGGTGGCCGAGGTTTTCACCTCCTGCACAACCAGCGCCGGGGGTGTCCCATCCTTGCGCGTCCTTTGCGCAAGGGTGGGAACCAGACTGATCGCACAACGGGCTTTGCCTTTCAAGCCGCGCGTGCCCCAGATGAGAGTGCGTAGGAGCAAAGATTCGACCTCCGGCCGCGCAAAGCAGCGTCTGCATTGCCAGCAGTTCGGCGAGCCACTTCTCAAAAAGCGTGAGAAGTTGATTGGATAAGAGCGAAGGCTCGACACGAACCGGGGTAGTCTTGGTTTGAGGACTAAGGCTTCTCGGAAAGGAAGGAGCCTTCGCATGATGATTATAGGATGCGATTTTCATCCCAGCTGGGAACAGGTTGCCTGGCTGGACACGGAGACGGGCGAAACCGGTGAGCAGAAGTTGGTTCATGCCGACGGGGATGCGGAGCGCTTCTACCGCCAGCTGCCGGCAGCGGCGCTGATCGGCATGGAAGCGACGGGAAACAGTCACTGGTTGGTGGATCTGCTGAACGAACTGGGTCACGAGTTGTGGGTGGGAGATGCGGCGCAGATCCGAGCCAGTTATTGTGCGGCAGCAGAAGACCGACAAGCGAGACGCGGCACATATTCTGAAGTTGCTGGTGGAGGGACGGTTTCCGCGGATCTGGATGGCGTCGAGTGAGGTGCGCGATCTGCGGCAGTTACTGTTGCACCGCTACAAGCTGGTCATCATTCGGGCGCGAGTGAAGAACGAACTGCAACACCTGTGCCTGAATAAGGGAGTGCAGCGCCAGCGCAAGCTGTGGAAGAAGGCGGGACAGCAGGTGCTGCGCGAGTTGCCGTTGAAACCCTGGGCGGGCCGTCGAAGAGATGACTTGCTCGGACTGATGGCCATGCTCGACCAGCAGATCGGACCGCTGGACGAGGCGGTGAAAGCAGAAGCGCAACGAGACAAAATGGCGCTCCTCCTTCAAACCCAACCCGGAGTCGGACCGATCACAGCACTGGCTTATGTGTTGACCATGGGCGATGTCCGGCGCTTCCCGCGGGGCAAGCAGGTGGCCAGCTATCTGGGTTTGATTCCGCGCGAGCATTCTTCGGGCAGACGGCAACACCTGGGTGCGATCACCAAGCAAGGCAATCGCATGCTGCGGATGTTGCTGGTGGAAGCGGCGCAAACCGCAGTTCGTCTGGATCCGGAGTTTCGCAAAGAGTATTTGCATCGCTGCCATCAGAAGCCGAAAGCAGTGGCCAAGGTGGCGGCGGCGCGCAAGTTGGCCGTACGACTTTACTGGATGCTGCGTACCCACCAGGGGTATCCAGAAGTCGTCCACATCGAGAGCAGCCCGAGGGTGCGCCTGGTCGGTGAAAACTAGACCGCGAATGTTGATTGGGCGCTCTCGCATCCCGTACCGACGGATGTTCGCATAGAAGAATCATGGCCGATGTTTAGGCCGAATCGATGGGTGGTGGAACGATGTTCCACCGGGAAATGATTCAGCGTGAGATTTCCAGAGTCTTGGTCCTCAACCTCTCTGGCAACACAAACGGTGCTCCGGCACTGCACGGGACTACTATGTCCTTGACAGAGCCTTCGCTCTTATCGAGGCGCACCCCCGGTTATTTCGGTCAATGTTAAAGAGACAAACCCGCGCTATACTCCCCGTTAAAGTGGCCCACCCGCCTGAAGCCGTCGTTTGAATCAGCGTTTTTATCGCAGCGGTGAACCGCTGCGCCACCCAAAAGCAAGAACAAAGGCTCGTTTTTCAGCAAACTGTCTAGACGCTTTTGGGTGGCGCAGCGCTTTCAGCGCTGCGATTCAGGCCGCCGAATCCGACGGCTTTAGCCGCTGCGGTACGACATCCAGCGCCAGCCCAGCGCTGTCCGAACTATATGGATATTGCTCGGCGATCCCAGCCAACCCTTTCTTCACAGGATTCAGATGTATGTACTGCCGGAAGGCGCAGTACTCCTGCCAGTCCCGCACGCGACGGTCATGATAACTTTTCTCCCATATCTCGCCACTAAAACCTAGCTCCCTCTTGGCGCGAAATGAAAATCCGCCCTTGATTAGTTGTAGGGCTCGCTCCAGAGTCAGTGTTGGCGTGATCAGGAGATGGAAATGGTCCGGCATGACCACAAACTCATGGAGAAGATATTTCTGCTGGGATCTATAGGTAAGAAGAACCTGCACAAACAGATCAGCCATCCTGTCTGATTGAAACAAACTGTGCTTTTGAAAGGTCGCAGCGGTAACAAAGTGAGTGCTGAATCCAGTGTTGCCTCGGTGTGGCGCAGCCATGCCAACCTCAGCGGCTAAAGCCGTTTCCTGTGAGCGACCTTATCGCAGCGCTGAAGCGCTGCGCCACCCAAAAACGCAAATCTTCTTAAGAACAATTGGGAAGGACGGTATCAAAGTGGGAATGTCGCCGCAGACCCGCTTGCATGTCCTCGCCTGCTCCTATAAGCCGACCTCTTGGGAACTGAAGATTAGACAAAGATTAAGCAGATTCGGGCGAGCGCGGCGGCCTGATTTTAGAACGCCGCCACGCTCGCGCTTTATCAACCGCAGATTGTTCATCCCATCTTCTGCGCGATGGTGATCGTGTATCCGTCTCCGTCTTCGAAGGCGAATTCCTTCATCCCGTAGAACTGCTCGGTCACAGGCATGGAGATCTTCGCTCCGGCTTTCTGCACGCGATCGAAGACGGCTTGCAGGTTGTCGACTTCCATGTAGAGAGTCAGGCTTGCGCCGATATTCGCGGCTAGCTTGGGATGTTCGGCAGCGACGGTCTTCTGATCGTTAAAGAAGATTTCTACCACTCCGTTCGAGACTGCGGCGAAGATGTAAGGCGACTCGTCCGGAACGCTGATGGCTTTTTCCAGGCCGAGGACCTCGCGATAGAACTTCAGGCTGGCTTCGACGTTGCGGACTACCAGATTGGGCGTGAGTTTCGTGATCTGCATGGCTTCTCCTCTTTATTCGTAGATTCGGTCGTAAATTGGGATCGTGAATTGTCCGGACAGTGTGTGTGTCGTGAAGGACGATTGGCACACACTTCCGGTGTGCTCGCATCGCCTCCATCCACGACCCTTGCGAGGAAGGACGTAGGTAGGGACCCTCATTGTCCGACGATCATTGTCGGTGGCGCCAGGACGAATCGGCGCGCGGGCCCCGCGAGGTACGGGAAGAATAATATCACGCGAGTCAAGAGGCAGTGGCCAGTTGAGCAGCGATACAATAGCGGCTCTTAGCGCGCTTTGCAGGGAGGATTGAAGATTGATGGCCAGAGGAAGGATCTTTTCCGGGGTGAATCGCGTTTCTGTTCTGGACTCGGTGCGAACCACTCTTGCAGCCGTCGCTGCCCTGCTGCTCGCTCGTCTGCTGAAGCTGCCGGAATATTATTGGGCTCCGATCTCGGCTATCGTGGTCGTGCAATCCACGATTCCGCCGCGGACGCTCGCGTGGCAGCGCTTCGTGGGGACCGCGCTCGGGGCGGTGCTGGGCGCGGCCTTGGCCACGTTCTTCCCTCCGAACGCAGTGGTCTACGCCGCGGGAATCCTCTTGTGCGGGATCCTGGCGTGGTTATTGCGCGTGGGCGCCGCTTACCGCTTTGCCGGAATTACTCTGAGTATTGTTTTGCTGATTCCGCATTCGCGCGGGCCCTGGATCGTCGGCTGGCACCGCTTTCTGGAGGTGTCGCTGGGAATTGCGGTAGCGCTGGTGGTGACCACGGTTTGGCCGCTGACTAAGAAAGGAGCATAAGAGACTTTGCACGCTGACCCTGTTTTCGCATATTCTCAGATGCAAGCGCGCCCTATGAGTAACTTAGTAGAGTTAGCTCCGCCTCCTCCCCAGGAAGGATCGCTGGTCGTGAACTTACCCCGCTGGCAGGGAGTGGCGCTGCTGTTGCTGACTGCCTGGCTTTACGCCTCGATCCTCGCCCATCTCTTCCTGCAGTGGGTCGGGCCGCACAGTGATCCGAACTTCCAGCATGGAATCTTCGTCCCCCTCTTTGCTGGGTTTGTTCTTTGGCAAGACCGCAAGCAGCTGGCAGCGATTACGCCAGCGCCCTCGTGGGCCGGTTTTCCGCTGGTGCTGCTGAGCATGATTGTGCTGATTCTGGGAGTGCTGGGCGCGGACATTTTCCTGCCGCGAGTGTCGCTCCTGATCCTGCTGGCCGGTCTGATTCTTATGTTTCAGGGATGGACATTCTTTCGCGCCGTCCTGTTTCCCTGGGCGTTTCTGATTCTGATGATTCCGATTCCGGCCCTGATCATCAACCGGATCACTTTTCCGCTTCAGATGCTCGCCGCAAAGTTGGCTACTGCGCTGCTGGAACTGGTCGGGGTCGCGCACCGGGAGGGGAACACTATCTACCTTGCTTCGGGACCGATGGACGTCGCGGAAGCATGCAGCGGAATCCGGTCGCTTCTAACTCTGGTCACGCTCGCGATTATCTACGGCTACCTGATGGAGACTCGGAGATGGGTACGCGTGGTGCTGGTACTCTCAGCCGTGCCGATCGCAGTGGCAGCCAACAGCTTCCGTGTGTTTGGTACCGGCCTCCTGGTTAACTTCGGGTATGCGGATGAAGCGGAGGGAGTTCCGCATGCCCTGGCGGCGTTGCTGGTTTTCGCGCTGGCATTGTTCATGCTGTTCGCCGTGCACCGCGCGATCTCGCTGATCTGGGAGGGCGATCCGGTCGCGCCGCGCAAGGTCGCGCATCTGGAAGAAATGCCGGCTGCGGAAATCCGCACCACGGCGGGGTCTTTTCGCTTTGGGATGGTGGCTGTGCCGATGTTGGCTGCGGCGATCGGGCTGCAGGCTCATTCGAGCACCGAGATGGTTAGGCATGCGGGTTCCCTGCCCTCACAGATTGGCGGGTGGACGGGAACCGACATTCCCATCGACAAGCCGACGCTCGACATCCTCGGACCGGGCGAGTATCTGCTGCGCGATTACGAAAACGCGAGCCAACCGGAGGCGTCGGCCAATCTCTACATTCCATTTTTTCCTACGCAGAAGGCTGGAGATACGATCCATTCGCCGGACCACTGCCTGCCGGGCGCGGGATGGATTCCGATTTCGCGGGAGAGGATTCAGCTTACCCGTCCGGATGGATCTTCAGTCCCCGTCAACCGCTACGTGGTTGCAAAGATGGGAGAGCGGCAACTGGTGCTCTACTGGTTTCAGGCCCACGGGCGCGTGGTGGCCAGCGAGTGGTCGGCGAAGTATTATCTGATCTCCGATTCAATTCGCTTGAATCGCAGCGATGGCGGGATGGTGCGTTTGATGACGCCGATGCTTGAGGGCGAGTCTGCCGATGCTGCTCAGGTGCGCATGATGAAGTTAGGCTCGCAGCTGCTTCCTTTGATTGACAATTACATTCCGCGCTAGTCAGGCGTGAAGGCGAATCTCATCGGATTTCTGATTTCGCATCTTTATGGCTATCTCTGCGAATGCCTGGGGCAGAAAGCGCAGGAGGTCCGTCGCAACCATGCAATTTTCGCCGACGGACTCGCTGGCGAGGTCTCCCGCCAGTCCATGAAGATAGACAGCAAGAGCCGTCGCTTCGAGCGCATGCTGCGGATGTTGCGCGATCAGGCCAGCGACCATACCGGTCAGAATATCTCCCGTGCCTCCGGTGGCCATGCCGGGATTGCCGGTGGGATTCACCCAGACTTCGTCGTTGGGCGTTGCGATTAGTGTGCGATGTCCCTTGAGTACGACGATCAGCTCATGGTCGCGGGCGAAGTTTCGAGCGACTTCCAGGCGGTTCGCTTGAATCTCAGGAATGCTCTTACCGGTCAAGCGGGCCATTTCTCCCGGGTGCGGAGTGATGACTACGGTCCTTCCGCGGCCGTTGAGCTGATCGGCTGCGCCTTCGAAGGCGTTCAGCGCGTCGGCGTCGACAACTAGCGACTTGTCGCCGCGGGTTACGATTGTGCGCACGAAGGTTGCGGTTTCGGAGTTGCGCGAGATGCCTGGGCCAATGGCCAGGGTCGTACGATCGAGTAGCGCATCGAGGTTGTGTCCGACCGCTCGCAAGGAAATTGTGCCATGTTCGGCTTCTGCCAGCGGCTCGGTCATCAGTTCGGGATGAAAAGCCGCCACGATTGGGAGCACGCATTTGGGCGTGGCCACGGTCGCAAGACCGGCACCCGCTCGGAGCGCGGAAAATCCCGCCATCGCCGCCGCGCCCGCTTTGCCTAGCGATCCGCCGATCACCAGCACGTGTCCGTAGCTGCCCTTGTTGGAGTCGCGCGCGCGGGGTGCGAGCAGCGAAGCGAAATCGGGAGGCGTGCTGAGATGAAGTCCGAGCTGCGAGACGATGGCTTCAGGCGGCGAACCGATGGGCGCAATCACGGTCGGCCCGTTGGTCAACGCAGCGAAAATGTGCGCTGGGCGCGGAGCGGTGAAGGTAACGATGGCGTCGGCACGGGCCTGACCAGTCAGGCCGGTGCGGCACTGCATGGCGTCGGCATCGGCGCCGGAAGGAATGTCGACGGCAACGATCGGAGCCGAGGCCGCATTCATCTTGTTTATCGCAGCAGCATACAGCGGGCTTACCGGCGGACGAAATCCTGTGCCTAGGATTGCGTCGACAATCACGTCCGCAGCGAAGATCTCCGCCGCATCCGATGAATCGAGGCCGTTCGTATTGCGCACGATCAAGGGGGCGATGTTCAGCGGCCGGAGAGTGCCCAGCATGCTCTGAAACATGATCGCGGCATCTCCGCGAAGCTCTTCGGGATCACACAACAGCAGAATGCGAACCGCACGGCCGGCTTCGACGAGCTTGCGGGCCACGACGAATCCATCGCCGCCGTTGTTGCCCTTGCCGCACAGAATGCCGACGCGCTCGGCTTGCGGGTAATCGGAGAGGACGAAACGCGCGACGGCGGAGCCGGCGTTCTCCATCAGAGTGAGGGAAGGGACTCCGAAGCGCGCCGAGGTGACACGATCGACCTCGCGCATTTCCGCGACGCTCACGATTTTCATGGGATGATGTCTCGCGCGCTGCCCTGTTGCTCTTCGCAACGTCCGAGTATAGCGCGTGGCTCGGCAGCCCTCAGCGGCTAAAGCCGATTCTGGAAACATGCCTCTTATCGCAGCGGTAAACCGCTGCGCCACCCAAAAGCAAGAACAACACCCGGTGAAACAACTGCGCCACCCAAAATCAGGTGCAAGCCCGGCGAGCCGCTGCGCCACCCAAGAACCTGACACCAGACCGAGTGCTTCCGGCAACGGCTTGTGCAGCGCGCTGGCGGCTTGCTACGATGCTGCACCATTATGCCAACCCTGATTCCGCATCCTACGCGCATCGAATCCGCTGGAAATAAGCCGAAGATCATTGACGAGTATGTCGGGCGGGTCAACACCGCGACTGCCGGCGTCAGCGTGGCGCACATGCGTAGTCCGGAGGGCTGGGAGGAGCCGGGTCAGACTCCGGAGTTTGACGAGTACACGGTGGTGCTGCGGGGCACACTGCGGGTGCATCATAAGTCGGGCGAAATAGATGTAGCGGCCGGGCAAGCCGTGATCGCGCACCGTGGCGAATGGGTGCGCTACTCGACTCCATTTTCGGGTGGCGCTGAATACGTTGCGCTTTGCCTGCCGGCGTTCTCGCCTGAGACAGTGCATCGCGACCGCTAGGCCTGCTTTCATTGACTTGC
Source organism: Terriglobales bacterium (assembly GCA_035314185.1). Classification (GTDB taxonomy): domain Bacteria; phylum Acidobacteriota; class Terriglobia; order Terriglobales; family Acidobacteriaceae; genus Acidiflorens. The sequence goes on along the minus strand of DATFZT010000116.1, from coordinate 6,100 downwards.
CTGTTGCACCGAGTTAGATTCGACGCCTGGATTCGGCGCGGGGATTTGACGCCCATGATCGGACAGACCATCTCGCACTACCGCGTGCTGCAGAAGCTGGGCGGCGGCGGCATGGGTGTGGTCTATGAGGCCGAAGACGTCACGCTGGGACGGCGCGTGGCCTTGAAGTTTCTTCCTCCGGAATTAAGTTCTGATGCGGCGGCGCTCGAACGCTTCCAACGCGAGGCGCGGGCGGCTTCGGCTCTGAATCATCCCAACATTTGCACCATCCACGAAATCGGACAGCAGGACGGACAGTACTTCATCGTGATGGAGTTGTTGGAGGGCAAGACGCTGCGGGATCGCATCTTGGGCCGGGCCTTGCCGACGGAAGAATTACTGACGCTCGGCGTCGGGATTGCCGAAGGGCTGGACGCAGCACATCGGAAAGGGATTATTCATCGCGATATCAAGCCGGCCAACATCTTCGTGACCGAACATGGGCACGCAAAGATTCTGGATTTCGGGCTGGCGAAGGTGGCGGCCGGGCAGATCAGTTCGGCGGCGTCGGTGGGGGTGGCGCCGACGGTGATGAGCGAACTGCATCTGACCAGTCCGGGGACGGCGGTGGGAACGATCGCGTATATGTCGCCGGAGCAGGCGGCGGGGGACGAACTGGATGCGCGGACGGATCTGTTCTCGTTCGGGGCAGTGTTATATGAGATGGCGACGGGGCTGCCGGCATTTTCTGGGAACACGTCGGCGATGGTGTTTGATGCGATTCTGCATAAGGCGCCGACGTCGGCGGTGCGATTGAATCCGAATCTGCCGGTGGATCTCGAGCAGCTCACCAACAAGGCGCTGGAAAAAGATCGCAAGCTTCGCTATCAGAGTGCTTCGGAACTGGGCGTGGATCTGAAGCGGCTGCGGCGGGAGGTGGAGTCGGGCCGTACCGGAGCAGTGCCGACTTACACGGGGGTAACAGCCGCTGCGCCGGCACCGACGCAAGCCCGACGGAAAGTGTCGTGGAAACTAGTTGTGATCGGTGGGGCTGCGTTGCTGGCAGTGGGCGTGGCTGCCTGGCTGCTTCGTCCCAGCCTGCCACCGCCGCGGATCACCGGGTCAACCCAAATTACTCACGACGGCTTGCCGAAAACATTCTATGGCCAAGTGGGCTCGGTTGTCCTTACCGATGGGCCGCGCCTCTTTGTTCAGGAGTCCGTGGGCGGGCACTTTGTGGCGGCGCAGGTTTCCGCTAGCGGAGGGGAAACGGTTCCGATCCCGACACCGTTTCAGAATATCGGCCTCGACAATATTTCGCCGGACAAGTCGGAACTTCTCGTCGGAACATTCACCGGTACTGAATTCGAGCAGCCTCTCTGGGCTTTACCGGTCCTGGGAGGATCGCCACGCCGGTTGGGCAATGTGGTTGCGGTGGACGGAACCTGGATGCCGAATGGCGATCTGCTGGTTGTACGCGGAGGTGATCTCCAAGTGGTCAATCCCGAGACCAATGCCGCGCACAAGTTCACAAGCCTGCCCGATTTTGCGTACTTCCTGCGCTGGTCGCCAGATGGTCGGGCCTTGCGATTTACAGTCAGCCCTGCAGCTGGTGGCTACCAAATCTGGGAGGTGGCGGCCGACGGTGGCAGCATGCATCGCCTGTTACAAGATTCGCACTATCCGAGCAAAGGCAACTGGACCCAGGACGGGAGGTACTTCGTTTTTGAGGCGCGCAATAACAGGCGAGCGGATCTGTGGACTATCCAGGAAAAGGGAGACTTGTTTTACAAGGCCAATCACGTGCCCGTGCAGTTGACCTCAGGCCCAATGAGTTTCCATGCTCCGCAGCCTAGCCTGAACGGTAAACAGATCTTCGCGATCGGTGAGCAACAGCGCGGGGAACTGGAGCGCCTCGACAGCAAATCGGGTCAATTCCTGCCGTACCTGGCGGGAGTCTCGGCCAGCGACGTCAGCTTCTCGCGCGACGGCCAGTGGGTGGCCTATGTAGCGTATCCAGAAAATATCCTCTGGCGCAGCCGGATCGATGGTAGCGAAAAGTTGCAGCTCACGCGTCCACCGTTAGAACCGGGTAACCCGGTCTGGTCGGCGGACGGGAAAAAGATTCTGTTTAGTGTGTTTACTCCCAAGAACCAGGGAGCTTACGTGATCGCAGCTGAAGGAGGCGCACCGCAGCAACTCTTTGGTGGGCAGGATTACTTCGTACTATTTCCCCAATGGAGCCCGGACGGCAAGTCGATCGTCTTTCAAAAAGACCAGGCCAAGGGCAGCAGCGAGCAGAACGACGTCGAAGTACTGGATGTCCAGACAGGGAAGGCCTCAATGCTTCCCGGTTCCGAGAGCTTAATTGCTCCTGCACTTTCGCCGGACGGGCGCTTTGTGGCCGCGACCACTGCCGACCGGCTGAAGCTGATGCTCTTCGATTTCGAGTCCCAGAAATGGACTGAGCTGGCCAAGACCGACATCGGCTCTGTGAACTGGACGCGCGACGGCAAGTATCTTTATTTCGATTCCGGGTCGGGGCTGGACCCGGCCATCTCCCGTTTGCGTATGGCAGATCGAAAGATGGAGCGGGTGACGGGGCTGAAGGATTTCCGGCGGGTGGAATTTTCGTATTACCCGTGGAGCGCCCTGACCCCGGACGGCGCTCCTCTGCTGCTGCGTGACGTGGGAACGCAGGAAGTTTACGCGCTCGACTTCGAAGCGCCGTGAGTGCGGGATGGCCTGGCCTCGCTTGTGATATTCAGCCGAAAACGCACCCTTACAATCGTGAACGATTTGGAGGAGACTCGCCGGCAATCGGCGCGGGATCTCTGACCGTTTCGCGATAAGTGTCGCTTGATGCGATCTTGACTATTACTATTGGTGAGCGTGTTTCTGCTTCAGGCGCCCTTTGTAGGGGTTCGCAGCTTGGTTGGTCGTGCCGGCACTCTTGCTGCTGCTCGTTCCATTGAAGTTGATCGGCGGAGTGGGCTTATCTTTTACCGGCTTCAGGGAGGCAGTCCCCGGCGTCTTCTTTCCCGCTGATCGGGACGGAGCTGAGGTCTGGGCGGTTTGATGCTCTACGGCTTGCAAATTCTTGGCGTTTGCAGCGGAAGCCGTTGTCGCCCCTCCCGCCTTCGGTGTCGGCATGGGCACGGATCTTGGCGCCTTTTCGGGGGCGGAATGCTTGACCTTCAATGCGTTGTTTTGCTGCGCCAGGCCGCTCACGCTGATACCTGCGAGAACGACCGCAACCGCCAACGAAAACTTCATCTCTAATCCCCTGCCCGCAATCCCCTGCTCTTGGACTTGCAGTACCTAAGCGTTTAGTGCACGCACCCTGCCATCCGGCGCTGCCACGTCTCCTATCTTAAACCCGCCGCCCAGGGAAAGCACTCGCGAGAACCGAAAGAGGGCTAACGGGTTATTCAGGCCAACGCCGGGCTGCAACGACGGCAATTGATGAGCAGGAAGTGGGGGATGTGCAATGTTCTGCACAGTTTTGTGGAGTTTCTTGGGGTGGGCCGGGGAGGAACTGCTCTAATGCGCCCGCGGAGCTTTAGTCTGGGCGCGAATGCTATTTACGGGTTCATTTTCAATAGCTTGGAGCAAATATCCCTTCTCGGCCCTTCCCTTCGATTTTGCACGGCAGTTCATCGTGGAAAGAGGATTTGGCCCGACGCATATTGGCCAGATGCCGCGCCCAGAAGGGACTTTCGCAATCTATGGTTCGCGGCCCCCAGGGGCGACACTGGCATTGCCGGAGTGGGATTTCAGGGCTCCGGTGACCGAAATCCCCCGCCGTGGAATGCGGAAACGGCACATAGAGGTCGCATTGAACGGTTATCGGTTGCTTCGTCGCTTGGCCATTTCCCTCGTGATCACTGGCGGCCTGTTGCAACTCACTGGGTGCCAGGGCCTAACCGCCGGCTCGAACAGCGCCGGCACGGTCGGTCTGGGGAGCGGCAGCCTAAACTTCGGGTCGGTGACGGTCGGCACTAGCAAGACGCTCTCTGACACGATTACCAACAATACCTCGTCTGCCATTACCATCAGCTCGATTCAAGGATTGGGCGCCGGCTTTACGGTCACAGGCCTCACATCGCCATTGACTTTGGCCGCGGGACAAAGCGCTTCCTTCAACGTTCAGTTCAAATCCACCAGTGCCGGCGATCCGACCGTAACGATTTCTTTTGATGGGCCGAATGCCCAGCCCTATGTTGCACTGTCCGCCTCTGCCACTTCCGTCACGCCGGGCACGCTTTCGCCGAGTCCCTCGTCGCTGGCCTTTGGAAATACCACTGTCGGGTCCCATCAGACCAGCACTGTGACGCTTCAGAACAGCGGTGGAACCGATCTCATCATCACGTCGGCGACTTTGAGCGGCGCGGGATTTACGATGAGCAACCTCTCCCTGCCGCTCACGCTGAACGCCGGAACGTCGACTTCGACGACGATTACCTTCGCGCCCACGGGAACCGGGAATTTCAGCGGCAGCGTCACCTTTGCTTACACATCAAACCAGACAAACAGCACGGTTGCGCTTCCCTTCACGGGCACGGGAGTCACTGCCGGTGCACTTTCTCCCAGTCCTGCGAGCCTGGCATTCGGAAGTGTGCAGGTGGGGAACAACAGCAGTACGTCCGAAACCTTGACCAACACGGGCGGATCCAGCGTCACGATTTCACAGGCAACGCCGAGCGGAGCCGGTTTCTCGGTCAGCGGGCTGACCCTGCCGGCGACCCTCTCCGCCAATCAGAGCGTCACTTTCACCGCGACCTTTGCTCCGACTAGCGCGGGAGCTGCGAGTGGAACGTTGAGCATCGTCTCGAGTGCATCCAACTCGCCGCTCAGTATTCCGCTCTCGGGCACGGGTCTGGCGGCGGGCGCGCTGACCGCAAATCCGAGCAGCGTTAGTTTTGGAAATGTGACGGTGGGAAACAATCAGACCGTGTCCGTAACGGTTACGAATACGGGTGGAGAGAGCGTCACGGTGTCGAGCGCGGCGGCCACGGGCAGCGGATTCAGCTTCACGGGTCCGAGCCTGCCGATCACGCTCACCGCAGGACAAAGCACTACTTTCAATGCGTCATTCGCGCCGTCGGCTGCGGGTGCTGCGAGCGGTAAGCTGACCATCAATTCCAATGCGAGCAACCCGACACTCTCCGTGCCACTTTCTGGAACGGGCTTGACGCCAGGTCAATTGGGATCGAATCCGACCAGCTTCAGCTTCGGAAACATTCAGGATGGCACTTCGAAATCACTGAGTGGAACACTGACCAACACTGGCGGAACAACGCTCACGATCTCGGCCGCGAGCGCCAGTGGCACAGGATTCAGTTTGAGCGGGCTGGCGCCGCCGGTGACGCTGACTGCCGGGCAGAGCACATCTTTCACCGTGCTTTTTTCTCCGACTACGAGCGGCGCAGCCAGCGGCAGCGTGAGTATCACGTCCAACGGATCGAATCCCAACTTGAGCATCCCACTCGCTGGCACAGGCGTGACGCAAGGAACCTTGGGCGCCAATCCCACGAGCCTGGCGTTCGGTAGCGTCCAGGTCGGAAACAGTACGAGCTTGTCCGAAACCCTGACTAACACGGGTGGTTCAAGCCTTACGATCTCAGCCGCGACTGCAAGCGGCAGCGGATTCAGTTTGAGCGGACTCGCGTCTTTGCCTTTGACATTAACCGCGGGCCAGAGCACGTCGTTCACCGTGCTTTTCTCTCCGACCGCGAGCGGAGCAGCTAGTGGCAGCGTGAGCGTTACTTCCACCGGCTCGAATCCCAGCTTGAGCATTCCACTTTCTGGAACGGGCGTGGCGCAGGGAGACTTGGTTGCGAATCCGACCAGCCTCGCCTTCGGCAGCGTTCAGATCAACACTTCGAACTCGTTGAGCGAGACCCTGACTAACACAGGTGGTTCAAGCCTCACGATCTCAGCTGCAACTGCCAGCGGCAGCGGATTCAGTTTGAGCGGACTCGCGTCTTTGCCTTTGACATTAACCGCAGGCCAGAGCACGTCGTTCACCGTGCTTTTCTCTCCGACCGCGAGCGGGGCAGCCAGCGGCAGCGTGAGCATCACGTCCAACGGCTCGAATCCCAACTTGAGCATTCCACTC
>DATFZT010000115.1:0-6300 GCA_035314185.1 Terriglobales bacterium | reverse complement strand
CAAATTTTCCACGGCTGGTGGCAACACGCGGACAACCTCGTGCGGACCGTGGTCGCCGCTCCGCCGCCGCATTCGCCGGTTCGCTTGCGGATCCCGGCTTACGATCTCGACGCGGATTCCCAGTGCGCGTAAGAGATTGGTAATTGACATGACTGCCCGGATACATTTCAAAGGCCCACTCCGCTACCGCCTCCGCACCGCCGCCGAGTTGAGCCAAACCATTCTCGAAACGTCCACTCGCCGAGCGCTCAAGGGTCCACGTCTGCCTGGCTGGAACTGGTTCGTAGAACTGACCACGCAAGTATTGAAGCGGCAGACGCAGGTTGCCTTCCAGATGGGCGATGTGAAGAAAGCACGGCGCTATCTCGACTCGGTAGTGATTAGTTCGACGGAGCTGTCCGAAGTAACCATCACGCCGGTGGTGCAGGAAAAGTTCAGGGGAAGCTGGTTCGTCGATAAGAACCTTGCCGGTCAGAGCATTGAGCCGCGTGTGAGCGTCCTGTATTTTCACGGCGGCGGATACTCGTTTTATCCGCAGTCCTACGCGAACTTTATCGCGCTGATCACGTGGGCTGCGAAATCCAGAACCTTTGCGCTCGATTACCGTCTCTCACCCGAACATCGGTTCCCGGCGCAACTTGACGACGCGCTCAACGCGTACCGTTGGCTGCTGGAGGGCGGCACCGATCCCGACCGTCTGATCGTTGCCGGCGACTCGGCTGGCGGCAATCTGACGCTGGCTTTGCTTCTGGCGGCACGGGAGTCGGCGCTTCCACTGCCGGCACTGGCGGTTGCACTCTCTCCGCCCACTGACTTTGAAGCGAACGTTAGCGGTAAGGGGAACTTTGACTGGATTGACGAACGAATGCTGAAGCAGTGGGCGGACTGGTTCTGCGACTCCGCCGAGCGCCGCAATCCGCTGGTGTCGCCGCTATGGGCTGACCTGCGCGGACTCCCTCCTATTTATATACAGGCCGGCCGTGCCGAAGTTCTCTACGCGAGCATTCGAGCATTCGCGGATCGCGCCCAGGAGCAGGGCGCGGACGTCACCCTCGAAACCTGGGAGGACATGACGCATGACTTTCAGATGTTTGGACTCGATGCGCCGCCAAGTGTCGAAGCGCTCCGCAGGATTGGGCAAGTGATTGATGCAAGGGATCGAGGAAGAAAATGGAGACGGTCCAGTTGTGACTAGAACGATGACAATGAACTTGGAACCGGGCAGCGAGAAATCTGCGATTCCACGCGCCCGCCAATTCGATTTCGACTACGACTTCATCGTTATCGGTTCGGGCTTCGGTGGCAGTGTGTCGGCCCTTCGGCTGGCGGAGAAAGGGTATCGCGTCGCGGTCATGGAGATGGGCCGGCGCTGGACGCCGGACAATCTGCCCCACAGCAGTTGGTCCATCCATCGCTGGATTTGGCGTCCGAACCTCGGCCTGCGCGGCTTCTTCAACATCCAGTTCTTCAGGCATGCCACCATCTTCCATGGCTGCGCCGTGGGTGGCGGTTCCATTACCTATGCTTGCACCTTGCTTGCTCCTCCGGAAAAAGTGTGGGGAGCGGGGTCTTGGACAGGATTGGCCAATTGGAAGGCCGAGATGCCGCAGCACTACGAAGCCGCTACGCGGATGCTGGGTGTGACGGAGAACAAGATCCTCGGACCGGCCGACCTTCTCTTGAAGAAAGCCGCGGAAGCAGCCGGAATTGGCCATACTTTCTACTGCACGAAGGTGGGCATCTTCCAGCCTGCGGGGGGACAGCCGGGCAATCAGACTTTTCCTGATCCATTTTTCGGGGGAGCAGGTCCGGCGCGAACCACATGCATCGGCTGCGGCGGCTGCATGATGGGTTGCCGCTATGGAGCGAAAAATACTCTGGACCTTAGCTATCTATACTTAGCTGAAAAGCACGGAGCCCGGATCTTCCCCGAAACCAGGGTGATGAATGTCAAACCGCTGGATGGCGTCAGCGATGGCGCCAACGGCTACGAAGTAAGCACGGTTAAGTCTACCGCGTTCATTCGCCGCCAGCCTCAGCGGTTCACCTGCCGAGGGGTGGTTTTCTCTGCCTCCTCGCTGGGCACGATGGAGCTTCTCTTTCATCTCAAAGAAAAGGGCTCATTGCCGGCCATCAGCAGCCAACTGGGCCAACACGTGCGCACCAATTCCGAATCGCTGATCGGGGCACGCACACCTGGCTACTCCCAGGATGTGTCGCAGGGTATAGCGATCGGCTCCGGCATTTATATTGACGAGCACACCCACATTGAAGCAGTCCGCTATCCAAGTGGCTCCGACGCCATGGGGTTTCTGACCACCATCCTGACCGATGGACGCCCGGGTCCGCAGCGGATTGCACTCTGGCTGAAGAACGTTGGCATGTCGATGCTCCGCCATCCGATCAAGACTGTGCGTGTGCTGCAACCGCTGGGATGGGCCCGGGAGTTTGTGATTCTCCTTTGCATGCAGGCGCTGGAGGGAGAGATCGAGATGCGCTGGCAACGCCCCTGGTTTTGGCCGTTCCGGAAATTTCTGGTCAGCCGGGGCGAGAAAGTTCCCACTTACATTCCGAAAGCTAACGAGTTTGCACAGACCTTGGCGCAACTCACCGGCGGTTTTCCCATGAGCATGCTGCCAGAGATCCTCTTCAACGTTCCGGGCACGGCACACTGTATCGGAGGTTGCGTGATCGCCGATTCTTCCACCCACGGCGTGGTTGACTCCTGCCACCGTGTCTTCAACTATAAGAATATGTATATCTGTGACGGGTCAGTAGTCGCGGCCAACCTCGGAGTCAATCCCAGCCTCACCATCACCGCGCTGGCCGAACGGGCGATGAGCTTTATCCCTCCAGCGGCCGAGACAGATTGGAACGACAACGCCGGGAACGACAGCGCTGGAAACGATGCCGCCTCAGTCGCTTCTCATGTCTCACGCTGACGCGAGGGGGACCGGCGAACCGGCGGGCAGCACGCGGTTCAAGATTGCCTGCTCGCCCTGCAGCCACAGACGGCTGGTATAAAGCAAAGCACTGCACTGCAGCGTGATCCAGTCTCTGGTCTTCAGCGGCGAACGGAACTCTTTGCGATTGCTGATCCAATGCTGGGCAACGCGACGCGCAATAGTGAGGCCGAAGCCCACGCCGCTGCTCGATCCTCCGACGTCGCCCAGGATTCCATCGAGCGTGAACATCACCTTTGATAACATGATCAGCGGTCCGGGGAACTTGACGCCCTTCATCGCAAGGCGTTCGAGGAGTACCATCGCGTCCACGCCGCTGGGTGCCACCGGCAGTTCGTCGAGAAAACGCGTGATGAACTCCGCAACCATCTTCCCCCGCGCTGAAGAGCTTCGGATGTGCTGCTGACTGAGCGCCAAAGCTTCGTTGCAGGTGCCCACCGGGTCGCGCAAGGTCACCATCAGAAACAAGAGCGCGAGATGCCGGCGCTGATCGCGGCTTAACCTTTCCCTCAGCGCCCAGTCGATGATCGTCAGTTCGCCGGTGCGGTTGTTATAGAGCAGATTGCCGGCATGGGGATCGCCGTGAAAAATGGCATCTTCCTGTGCCGCTAACAGAGGGACCGCGACCAGCGCTTCGATAAGTTGCTCGGCAACTTTCCTGCGCCGCGCGGCCGGCAGGCGCGCCGCGGCGTTTGTCACCTTGATTCCACGCTCCTCGGTAAGCGCCGTTATGCTGCGTGTACACAAGGGCTGAATCAGCCGCGGCACGCGAACGCCTTTCATTGACCGGTACAGATTCCATGCTTCAAGTAATGTCTTCTGCTCGCGGACAAAATTGACTTCGTGCCGCAGCAAGCGCCGGACTTTCTTAAAGGTATCCGGGAGCAGGTTCCGAGGAAATCCGTAATTGCGGTGTTGATCGCTGAAATATTGAGCCAGCCCTTGCAGATAGTCCATGTCCTCCGCAAAGTACTCGGGGATGTGGGGCTTCAGAACTTTGAAAACACCCCGTTGCCGCTGTCCGCTGGTTGGGTCAAGCCAAGTGAAGCGCACCACCGCACTCACGCTGGCCTCCGAGAGTATGACCGGCGCGATCTTCACGGAGTATTTCTCGATGCGCGGGCCCAGCTCTTGTCGAATGATCGCGACTACATCCTCTGGCCGGACATCGCGAATTCCATTTTCCAGCCGGGCGAGCGCATTCCGCAGAGCTGGACGCAGGTGCTGATTGCGTGCGATGACTTGTCCCAGCTTCTGCAGGCCGGGGACTTTTGCGATCAGCCGCAGCAAGCGCTCTTCCGCGGAAGTGCTCAACGGCAGCTCAAGTTGTTCCAGGAGTTTTGGGGCGAGGCGCGCGGGCGAAAGCCGCGTCACCACGAACATCATGGCATCACGAACCGGCGGACGCCAGTTCTCGTAAGCCCGTGGAACTAACCTCTCCACCGGAACAATGGAGTCGACGATCCATCTCGCCATCGCGTCTCGCAGGGCTTCGCCGGCCGGGCTTCGCAGTCCGGCTTCAATGGCACAGGTCTGCTCGGCGGCTGTGGCCCCTTTGGGCAGGAAGTCAGCCAAGGCGGCGCGCAACTGTTCCGGAGCTAGCCGGCGCAAACCACTTTCGATGAACGCCGCACCGATGCTAGACGAACCAGCGGACGAACCAACGACAGACGAATCGATGACAGACGAACCCGCCATAGGGTCACCTGACCATTTATACGATAGGCCAGCGCGAGTGCCTCTGCTGTGATTGCCGTCACGGGATCGTGAGAAGCCAGTTGACCGCTCAGCACCTTTCGGACGCTGAAACTCCAAACTGACCACCTGTGGTTGGCTTCAAAGGACGCCAAACGATTCGGGATAGGGAACTGGCGGAGAGGGGTGAATTCTATTACAATAGTTTTAGCCATCTCATGGCAACAATGGCGTTTAGCTAATTTTATTCAATGTTTATGCTAGTGTGAAGCACATCGCAACACGGATTTCTGGTGCAATGGTACTGCTTTGGGTGCACTGGAATCGATTGTTTAGGTATCACTCGGTATCATTGCGCCCGTAGCCACTTGGCGGTAGCCCGTGGGTCAAAGCGCAGACGAACACACACATGGAAGTGCGGGATGCGGTTAGCCTTAGCGTGCCTGAAAATCGTGGCGCGATTAACGGACAACAGCTTGGCCAGTTCGGCCGTGGTCAGAGCATGATCCATGTCCGCGATTTTATCCGCCAAAGATAACCCAGTAGCGGACGCCTGCATGGCCTTGGTGACCACGCGCCTTAAGAACTTCGTTACGGGCTTCATTGCTTGTTCTATACCTCCTACAAGGCCGCTCGAACTTCGCTAAACACCCCACCGAGCCTGCCACACCGCGCCAAACCACTGCCGAGGCGGCCTAATCCCATTAGTTTCGTCTTTTGTTCGCCACTCACAATGAGATGGGTTCCAGTTTTTCATGCGAAAGACGAGCGATGGCTGTATGTCTATTACCTTACTTGGGATTCGTACCCCATATCCCCCCGCCTTGCTGCTACAAAGAATGTCACCCTTCCCACGGCTGATCCGTGGTGCTCGTGTTGGCATATCATCCTTCGGCTGCACGCCTGTCATAAACTACACTCAATTTCTTCAAGTTCTTGGGCAATGCGCTCCAAGCGCGCGAGCGTTGCTCTTGGTACGCTCTCGACCAAACTATCGTGTACTTCCAGAATTAGTCGTTGGGCTACATCAAGCCGTGACTCCTCCGGCTGGCAATAGACCACCCATGCTTTCTTGCTCATGACCTGCCTCCTATTATGGCCGCCTCCGCGCCAAAAGCCTGTTTCAGGAAGCCAATCCTATGGCAGTTGGCGGTCTGGCGGTCTGACTTTCCCCACTTTTTCGCTTGCCCGTATGTCATTGATAACAATAGAAATATTAAAAAAAGAAGTTCTAAGCAGCAGCGATAAATAGGCTCAGACCGCCACCGCCAAACGGTCGTAGGATTGGCGGTCTGCTGGCGGAGTGGGACTTTGGATTTCACCAAATCTCCTCTGTTTTGCCATCTGGCAGCGTCAGAATCCATGGTTTGCGCCTCAAGGCCTGGCGGGCGGCTTTGACCTCGGGTGCGGGCATTAGTCGCCAGTACCAGCTACCATCCCGCTGTGTTGGCTTGTCCATTACGTGGTTCAATATGAGCCAAGCCTTCGCCCGCTCAATACTGCGTTTCGCGTAACCGTCTCGGACCAACTTAGCGATTATGTCGGATGCGGGCCGATCTCGGTTCTGCAGTTCGGCTTCGATCTGTGTACCGATCTCTTCTAGCAGCGGTTGTTCCTTAGTTTGGCGGGGCGCCGCCAGGAG
>DATFZT010000114.1:0-3372 GCA_035314185.1 Terriglobales bacterium | reverse complement strand
GCCAGTGTCCGCGGGAATAGTGGCAAAATCGAAAACCGACAAAGACGCAAAATCGTCCCCAAACGCGCGGCTTACAACGGCAAGTCCACCGAGCGAAATCAGCGTCGAAATAAATCGGCGACGGGCGTGAGCCAGTTCGCCTTGAGTGTCTTCCATGGATTCACCCCCGAATCAAAACTGGGTGACCAAAGATGCGAGCCACATCTTTCCACGAATCCTTCGGACAATGCAAGTTCCGGTCTTGAGTAGTTTTTTCGACGCCCAGAGGACTTCGCCCCAACTCCGGCTACGGGATTCATTTCCGTGTGATGGGCGTTTATCAGCCAAGTGGATTGACATTAGTAAACACAAGCCGGCTTCGCGGTACTAATCCTTGAGACCGCCCTCATCGGGCGGCGCCCTTTTGCCGTCGCTGCTCGCTCTGCTGCATCATTTCGCTCATATCGAAAGCTGGACGTATCTCGAACGTCGACCCATACTTCAGGGCCGGATGCTGCGAGATGAGCTGAATGGCATGATTCATGTCCCGCGCCTCGAGCACACGAATGCCGCCGAGCTGTTCCTTGGTTTCCGCATAGGGACCGTCGGTGGTCGCGACTTTGCCGTTCTTCCAATATAAGGTCAACGCAGTTTCAGGAAGCTGAAGCGCTTCTCCACCACCCCAGTGCCCGTTCGCGCGCAGATGGTCGTCGTACTCAAAGCATTCGTCGAACATTGCATGTTGCTCGGCCTCGGTCATGGCCGCGTGTTTTGCCGGCTCGTAGTATCCCAAACAGATGTATTTCATTGTTCTTTCCTCGTGTTGGTGAGCGCAACCTTGCGCGCTGGATGGTTCAGCCTGTAGTCGTCGCGCACCGAAAAAATCGACAGCAGCCGCGAACTACTTAAACTAAGTCGCCGTAGGTGCCGGTCCGCAAAGGCCCGCTGGGCCTGTACGTGCTGATGATGACGCCTGAGGACACAGCCTTGGTGCTGACGAGCGCGAGTTCGCGAGGCGGGGTTCCATCCGCAAAGATACGTTTGCCTTTGCCTAACAGGACCGGAAAGACGAGCAGCATGACCTCATCCGCAAGCCCGTGTTCGAGCAGCACCGGTGTCAGCGTCGAGCTACCCCAGACGATCAGCTGCGGTCCGTCTTTCTCCTTGACGCGGCGAATTCCCGCGACGACGTCCTGTCCAAGGGCCTCGGCCGGGCCCCAGGCAAGACTGTCGGCCCTGTGGGTCGCGACGTATTTCGTCGCTGCGTTCAGCCTGTCCGCCATCGGACTCTTCGGGGCTTTCGGCCAGAAGCCGCTGAAGATATCGTAGGTTCGGCGGCCCAGCAGCAGATCGAAAGTCTCGCCTTGACCCTCGACGATGGCCTGTCCCCCCTCGGGGGCGTCATGCGGCGCCGCCCATCCGCCGTAGGGATAGTCGCCGTCTTCGTCCGGCCCGCCGGGGGCCTGGATTACGCCGTCCAGCGTGATGTGTTCCATGATCTTGATCTTTCTCATGTCGTCTCCTTAATACAGGTTGGTGCTCGCCTGCGGCAGGCGACGCGGGTGACCCGGGGCCTGCCCTGAGCCTGTCGAAGGGTCTCGCGTTTTCGACACCTGGGTGGGCACGACGCAAACTCCCGGGTCTTGAACAACGCGAGTGCCCGGGCACCCGGCCAGTTTGTTTACTTGCTTTCGCCGGGTCCTTGTTCCGGAGCCGGGTAGAAAAGAAGCTCGCGCACCTCGCCCACCGCATCGCAGGAGATGGCACCCTTGCGCGCCCACGCGAGTGCCTCGTCCATATTGGCGGCTTCCAGTATCCAGAAGCCACCCATGTGCTCCTTGGTCTCGGTGTATGGCCCGTCGGTGACCAAGACCGTACCATCAGACTGCTTCCGCACCGTCTTTGCGTTGCCGGCCGGGGAAATTCCGCAGGCGAACTTCCTCACGCCGGCGGCAATCATTTCGCGGTTGAGCGCGTGGATCTCTTCCATCATCGCTTCGGTTACGCCGGACGGGTCGAAATCGTCGGGCAGGTAGTTACAAACCAGGTACTGTGGCATAAGTGCTCCTTTGTGTTTTTCGAGCCAGCAGCACAGCCTTGCGCGCTCGCTCGTTCATCCTATAGTCGCCGAGCAGGGAGAAAATCGACAGGGGCAGCGAACTTATTTTTTTGCAAAAACCGACGATGTTCCGACAGTGCGTTATGACTCCGCCGCTGGTCTCCTCCTGACAGCTATAAATCCTACTTTGTGTGCATTGACGGACTATGTCAGGAATGTAATACTATGTGGCATGAGTATGACAGAGAAACCCGAGACCGTGCGGTTTACGACCAAAGGGCAAGTCGTCATCCCGCTTCGTCTTCGCAAGCAGTTCGAAATCGAGGACGGGACCAAAGCGGTGGTGCAAGCGACGCCGGAGGGTATCCTCCTCAAACCGGTGACTGCGGCGCTCATCAGACGCGGGCGCGGTATCCTCAAGCGCGCGCCAGGACACGGGTCGCTGACTGAGGACTGGGCCGAGCACAAAAGGCAGGAACGCGCGCTCGAGGAGCGCCATGCCGGCTAAGGTGCTCGACAGCTTCGCGCTCATCGCCTACTTCCGCGACGAAGCGGGCGCGGAAGCGGTGGAGCAACTGCTCGTCTCCGCCGGCAAAAGAGACAGCCCGCTCCACATGACCGATGTGAACTACGCCGAGGTGAAGTACTCGATTGTGAAAAAAGACGGCGCCGCCGCCTGGGCGGAGGCCGCAAAGGTTCTGGAGGGCCTGCCCATTGATTTTCATTCCACAACCCGCGCGTTGGCCGACACTGCCGCCGATTTCAAGGCCCGTTTCAAGTTGAGTTTGGCCGATGCTTTCGCCGCCGCGCTGGCCAAAGAAAAGAAGGCTGAACTCGTGACCGGCGACCCGGAATTCAGGCCGCTTGACCGGGAAATCAAAATCCATTGGCTGAAATAATTGCAGTCCGGGGTCCTGTTATCAGATAGTCGTTCGGGAGACCGAAAATCGACAGCTACTCCATTTTCTTGGCCTCGTTAGAGGAACCTGTGGGTCACTGATGCGTTCGAATGGCGGCCGGAAGTTGGGTGCCCCACTCATTCGTGGGGTTCGAATGAGTGGGTTCCGCGCGTCACAGCCTTCGGTACGTCCCATCACAGACGGGAATGATCTGCCCCCGGTACTTTCGGGGCATGACGAGAGGTTTGGAGCGCTGGTATGGTGGGCACGACCTGCACTTCATAACCTGCAGTTGTTATCGGCGCCGTCCGGAGCTTGACAGCGGCGAGCGCCGTGACCTGTTTCTGCGTGTCTTGGAGCGCGCCCGGCAAAAGTATCGCTTCGTCGTAATCGGCTACGTGGTAATGCCTGAACATTTCCATCTTCTGATAACCG
>DATFZT010000113.1:0-15001 GCA_035314185.1 Terriglobales bacterium | reverse complement strand
CCCTCGGGGCCTTTGACGAGTTTGAGCTCGTGGATGTCGCGGGACAGGGTTGCCTGGCCCACCTCGAAGCCCTTGCGCTCGAGTCTGTGCTGGAGCGAGTCCTGGCTTTCGACAGGACCGTCGTCGAGCAGGTCGAGGATGGCTTTGTGACGTGCTGTTTTCGACATGAATAAAAATCCACTTTAATGCATAAGTATCCATGTGGCGGCATGGCCGTGTCAAGCGGGAAATCTAAGAACGATTACCACAGGGGGCACAGGGGAACACGGGGGAAACACAGGGGAAATCGGTTTGTCCTGTGTTCGTCTGTGCCTCTGTGGTCAGGAGCTTATTGGCGGGCTGTGCTGGCCGGAATCTGGAAGTCCACGCCACGGTCGTCGTTGGCTTTGTGGGTGGCGGGGAGATCGAGGTCGGCGAGGAGGATCTTGCGGGTGCGGCCGGCAGCCAAGTCCAAGTTAAAGAGCGTATCGCCAACGATGGCATAGTTGAGCACGTCGGACTGATGACCGTCTTTGAAAACCAGCACGGTCGAGGGCTGAGTGGCCACGGGCTCTTCCGGTTCACCGGAAGTTGGTCCACCGGGACTGGGTTTGGCGTAAGCGTCCCCTTCTGCAACCGAATCCCGATATCGAGGGCGTCTGGCGGGAGCATCCTGGTTCGGCGGGCCAGGAGCGTGAACATAGTCAACGTCGGATGCGTCATCGGCAGCTTCCTGAGCAGACGGAACCGCGTAAGGAACATAGACCGGCTCGATGACGCCTACAGCGAAATCGGCGTGATCGTGATCTTTATTCTTGCGGCGGTGTTGGCGTCCGGAGGACAACGGTTGACCGGCATTTTCCGGCAAGAGGAAGTTGGAACAGCAGTTTCCAAGAACGAACCAGTCGTTACCATAGCCGTCTGGCCCAAGGGATGTCACGCTGGGGCGAACACCGTTAATGAAGCGCCCACCAAAACCGATGGATGTGACTGAGGGAGGAACGCCGTTAATCTGGGCTTGAAGCGGCAAATATGCCGCGACGGAAAACGTCAAGAAGGACAGCAGGAAACGGGATCGCATACCCAAGCCTCCCCCCGCCTAGGGTACACCAATTCGAAGCGTCAACTGGTTAGAACGCGCGCCTCCGCGGAAGTTGCAGGCAAAAATTGCGGGAAGGCTCGCGGAGTAGGAATCCACCGCCTACGCCGCGGTGAGCGGGGCTCGGGAAGTCATGCGGCGCAGTTCGAGCATCCGGTGGCGGACGTAGCCATCCTCCGTCAAATGGGCGGAAGCAATCGCTTTGCGGCTGGTGGCCACCATCTGGTCAAGCGGGCGGCGTTGATGGAATTGGGGGTCGAGCTCCCGGCAGAATTCACAAGGCCGACTGGAGCGTGTGTCGAAGCGATTGATGACGGCTGGATCAATGTGTTCCACGAGGAACGGCTCCTAAGGAGGGCTAGAACGGATGGGCCCAGTTTGTGAGGCAGAGTCACATTATTCTGCCCCGAATGAACTTATTAATCGTTGAACGCCGCCTTTGTACTACAAGGCAAGGAACCTGACAAGCCCTTTGTAGCGAGGCCGAGTTTCGTATGTTTCGGAATACCTTAAGTGTACAGGAAAGGAGGAAATCCTGGCTGTGACGGCTAATACGCGAGGCCGTGATTTCTGGCATGATAAGGCCACGCTTTTGATTCCAGACAGCTTGTTCTGAAGTGCATATTCTGGAGACATCGCTGGAGATGGTGTGAATCGCGCTGATTCCAACCTGGGCACCGTGTTTCTTTTCGACGTAGACAATACGCTGCTCGACAACGATCGTGTGGCGGAAGATCTTAAGCGCTACCTCACGAATAAGGTGGGCGAGGCCAGCCAGCAGCGCTATTGGGAAATCTTCGAAGAGTTGCGTACAGAACTCGGATACGCGGATTATCTGGGCGCGCTGCAGCGTTATCGGGTCGAGCGGCCGCGCGATCCGAAGCTGCTGGCGGTGTCGCACTTCATGATCAATTATCCCTTCGCGAACCGGTTGTTTCCTGAGTCGCTGGATGCGGTTGAGTACGCGCGGCGCTTGGGCCGAGCGGTGATCTTGAGTGACGGCGATGTGGTTTTTCAGCCACGCAAGGTGGATCGGTCGGGTCTGTACGAGATTTCCGAAGGGCGCGTTCTGATTTACATCCATAAGGAACTGGAACTGGATGACGTGGAGGAGAAGTATCCGGCGGAGCACTACGTGATGGTGGACGACAAGGTGCGCATCCTGGCGGAGATCAAGAAGCATTGGGGCGCACGGGTGACGACAGTGTTTCCGCTCCAGGGACACTACGCGCTGGATGCGGCGCTGGTGGCGCAGTTTCCGAAGCCGGATATCACGATTGAGCGGATTGGGCAGTTAGAGAAATATTCGCTGGAACAGATTGTGGCAGCAGCGGGAAAGTAAACAACTATTCGTCTTCTTCGTCTTCCTGAGACGCGCCGGCTCGGACCAGGTTTTCCAGTTCCCGGTTCAGGCTGGCGTAGCTGGCCTCGGGCAATTCCAAAAAGCGAAAAGGCTGGAGGCATCCCTGGGTCGCCCACATGGGAAACAGCATTTGCGCGCGACAGCGGATGCTGGTGCAGCCGAGGTGGAACAGGACAGTCACTCGGATGCTTTCGTCGAGCGGATTTTCGAGCGAGATCAGCCCGCCGTTGACGGATAGCTGATTCATGCGGCCGCGGATCTGGCGCCCGTTTTCGAGCAACAACAGAGCAAGGATGGAGCCGCCGAGCCTGACGCGCTGGCCGCGGTGTCCTTTTTGCGTGCTCGCGGTGGAGGACATTCTGCGTCAGTATGGCACCAGAGGGCGGCAGCAGGGCAGATTACCAAAGTCAGGCCTTGGTATTGGCCCCGAATGCCTCCGCCGAGATGCGGGCTGGCTGCCGTGTCCATCGGGGCGTCGGACATGACGTAGAAGTCCGGGAAGCGCGAGATGGGGACATTCCGCTGGACGGCTGTCTTCGAAAAGCAGGACGGGAAGTGGCTGATCGTGCACGAGCACGTGTCGGAGCCGCTGCCGTAGTGCCTTCGCGGCTCCTGCGGCCCGGCAAGCTTGGCGTTCCCGCGTGCTAGAATCGTTACTGTGCTGCCCGGAACCGATGCTTCCTGATATCGACAAATTGCTGGAGCTGCAGATCGCGGACAAGGAAATCCGCAAGCTGCGGGACGAAGTTGCCGCGCTGCCGAAACGCGTGGCGGTGATTGAGCAGAAGCTGGCTGGGACCAAGGCGCATCTGGAAAAAGTAAGGGTCGCCGCCAAAGGCGACGAGGCCAACCGCAAGAAGTTCGAAGCCAATATCAAAGACCTGCAAGGCAAAATTTCCAAGTATCGCGACCAGTCTCTCGACGTAAAAACCAACGACCAATATAAAGCGCTGCTGCATGAGATCCAGTTTGCGGAGCAGGAGATACGGCTGAACGAAGATCGCATCCTGGAAGTGATGGTCAACGTCGACGCGCGCGAAAAGGACGTCAAGGCGGCGGAGGCTGAACTTAGGGCAGAGACGGCCGAGATCGAAAAAGAAAAAGAAGACGCGCGCAAGGTTACGGCGGAAGATCAGAAGAAGCTCTCCGAGTGGAACGCCAAGCGGGACGGGCTGCGGCACGGGATTTCCGAAGATATTCTTGGTCATTATGAGCGCGTGGCTAAGTTTCGCGGCAGCGGGCTGGCGGAAGTACGCGACCAGAAATGCATGGGCTGCCAGGTGATGCTGCGGCCGCAGACCTATAACGAAGTGCGGAATGGCGAGAAGGTGATGGTCTGCGAATCGTGCTCGAGAGTCTATTACTTCAATCCCGCGAATGAAGTGAAGCCGGAGCAGGAAGTGGTGACCGTCACCGGTCGAAAACGCGCACGCCCTAAGGCGGATGCGCCGCAGGCCTGGTTCTACCGTCCGGACTACGGTGAGGAAAACGAAGTGCTGCTGGTGTTTACCAATAACGGCGGCAGTTCGACGCGGCGCATCTACGAAATGCACACTGGACGCCAGGTAGGCGGCGTGCTGCTGCGCGAAGGAACGTACCGACTGGCGTTTCCCGAGGACTTGACCGACGCCGCGCTTCGGCTCAACGGGCATTGGGACGAAAAAGAAATCGATGAGTGGGGTTCCGAGATCCCCTCGAATGCGCTCGATCTGCTGCATAAGGATTTGCTGGCCATCCGGCGCGAGCACAAAGCTAGCCATAAGCATTCCGCCTCGCCGGCGGAACAGCCGGCGGTCAGCTAAGGTTGACACTGAACAGCAGCCGGGCCTACGAGGGTTTGAGAGGCTTGCGGCTGGAGTCGACTGATGCCATGGCCCTTCACACGCCGCAACGCTGAGGGCATCGCGGCGGCGCTTTCCGATGAAATCACTGCTCCGCCGGGGACTCGTTTCACTTTTAAACTGTTCCATGAGCTTGCCCGGCAGGATCCATCAGCAAACATTTTTTTCTCACCCTGCAGCGTGATGCTTTGCCTGGCCATGGTCTACGACGGCGCGCGGGGAGAAACTCGCAGCGGGATGGCGAAGGCGCTGGAGCTTTTCGGGCTTGATTCCGCGGGCGTGGAGAGCGCGATCGCCCGGTTGCGATCGGTCCTGCAAACGCATGAAGCCGGGGTGCAACTGCTGATCTCCAACTCTCTATGGTGCAATCAGAGCATTCAGGTGGATTCGGCGTTCACGTCGCGAGCTCGCGAAATGTACGACGCGGAAGTTCGTGAGGTCGACTTCGCGGCGGCCGATACACCGGCTCGGATCAATGCCTGGGTGAGCGAAAAAACTGCAGCCAAAATTCCGCACGTGGTCGATAGTCTTGACCCGCTCACCCTTCTGGTCGCGCTTAACGCGATTTACTTCAAGGGCCTGTGGAGGCAGCCATTTCAGCGAGATAAGACTCGCGAGCGGCCGTTTACGACCGGCTCGGGGAAGCAGAAGATTCTGCCGCTGATGTTGCAGCGGGGAAGGTTCCGGTATTTCGAACAACGTGAGTTTCAGGCCGTGGTTCTGCCTTATCAGGGATCGCGCGTCGCCATGTGTTTTTCTTCCTGCGCGAAAGTCCAGTCTGCAGAAGCTCCACGGGTTGCTGAGCGCCACTCGATGGGAAAGCTGGATGAACCAGCCTGCCTGGATGCCTGGCTCGGTGCAGCTGCCGCGCTTCAAGATGAGCTATGCGGCTCAGTTGCGGGCGGCTCTGGTCAACCTTGGAATGGAGCGGGCGTTCGATCGAGAGCGCGCCGAGTTTGGAGGGATTCGGAATGAGCCTCCGCCGGTCTGGATTGACGAGGTTCTGCATCGTGCCGTGGCTGAGGTCAATGAGGAAGGCACGGAAGCCGCCGCCGCGACCATGAGCATGGTGCCCCTCTCGGCCAAGGGCTGGCAACGCCCCGAGCGTGAATTCGAAATGATTGTGGACCGCCCATTCCTGTTCCTGATCCGGGACGAGAAGAGCGGCAACGTACTCTTCATGGGGTCGGTCGTCGATCCCACCGCGTAGACATCCTGAGCCGGCGAACAGCAGCTGGCCGGGAGTACTTTTATCAGCGAAGCCGTTGTTTCATTCATGCTATCGTCTCGTCATTGCGGTTCGCTAAGGTGCAATGAAATCGATGGATTCGACGGAGCAGAAGCATGACCAACGCCCAGCGGAGTCCCATGTTTTTCAGTCTCAGGTTTTCCAGTCGCCGCAAAAACGCAGATTAATTTTCTGCCTGCTGCTTGCTCTGGCAACGATTGCTCTCTATAACCCGGTAACCCGCGCTCCGTTCCTCAATTTTGACGACGTCGTGTACGTTACCGAAAATCCCCAAGTTCATGCCGGACTCACCTGGAACACAGTGGTTTGGGCTTTTCATACCTCGGAATCGGCGAACTGGCACCCGATCACCTGGCTGTCGCACGCTCTCGATTGCCAAATCTTCGGCTTGAACCCGGCGGGCCCTCATTTCGTCAACGTGCTTCTTCATGCGGCCAACGCGGTGCTCCTGTTCTTGATTTTGGAGAGTGCCACGGGCCTGGCTTGGCGCAGCCTGATGGTGGCCGCGCTCTTCGCTCTGCATCCCATGAATGTGGAGTCGGTGGCGTGGATCGCGGAACGCAAGAACGTCCTCAGCATGTTTTTCTTTCTGCTCGCACTGGCTGCATATGGCTGGTACGCGCGCCGGCCCGGCGTCGGACGATATCTGGCAGTCACTCTTGCGTATGCTTTGGGGCTGATGACCAAGCCGCAGGTGATTACGTTTCCGTTTGCTCTGCTGCTGCTGGACTACTGGCCTTTGTGTCGTCTTGGACAACGCCTCTCGCCCCCTGACGGCGAGGGCGGCGAACTCGCCGGCTCACCCGCCCGCGGCGCGTCTTTCTGGAGTTTGATTTGGGAGAAAGTGCCCTGGTTTGCGCTGTCGGCCGTGAGTGCGGTCGTTACCATGAAGGTTCAGACCGACGCGACCCAGGTGAAACTCCCGCTCTGGATCCATCTGGGGAATGCGGCGATTGCGTATGTCAAGTATGTCGGAAAGGCCTTCTGGCCGCTCAATCTGGCGCCTGTATATCCGCATCCGGAGCTTTCGATCAGCATCCCTGCGGCGGTGTTGTCTGCATTGGCGATCATCGCCGTCACCACTCTTGCCGTGATTTTTCGGCAGCGCCGGCCTCTGTTTGTGGGGTGGTTTTGGTTCCTGGGAACTTTGGTGCCGATGATCGGACTGGTGCAGGTTGGCGTTCAGGCCATGGCCGACCGCTACGCCTACATCCCGCTGCTCGGAATTTTCGTAATTGTCTGCTGGGGCGCGGCGGATCTAATAAGAATTTGGCATGTTCCCACGACGGTGTCTGCAATCTGCGCGGCGGCCATCCTGCTGACACTGGGAATTGCGCTGCATCGGCAGGTGAGTTTCTGGAGCGACAATCTCACCTTGTGGACCCATACCCTGGAAATCACGGAGGGAAACTACGTCGCCGAAGATGGCGTTGCTAATGCTTTGATTGCCCAAGGAAGGATAGAAGAAGCGATGCCGCACCTGCAGCGGGCACGATTCCTGCGGCCCAACGATCCAGCGGCCACGCTCAACATCGCTAGCCTGGAGCAGATGCATGGCAACTATCAGGCCGCTCTCGATGGCTATGCGCGGTTAGCTCAATACACTAGAAATCCTTATTGGGTGGCGATGGCGCGGGTCAACAGCGGATTTGCGCACTACTCGCTGAAACAATATGACAACGCGAAGCAAGACTTCGAAGCCACGCTGAACGAGCAGCCCGGAAATTCGTCGGCATATCGTGGGCTGGGCTTGCTGGCACAACGAACGGGCGATATCGCCACGGCTACCCAGGATTACGAGCGATCGGTCGAACTCCAGGCATCGCCGCTCGGATATCTGCTGCTGGCCCAAGCGCTCGAGATCGGCGGACAGACGGAAGCCGCGCGTGCGGCTCAGTCCCATGCCGCCGGAATGACCCGGGACCTCGATCACGATATCGCCACGGTGAAACAGTTATTGGCAGACTAACTAAGGTTCAGAAGAAGTACTTCCGCCGCGACAGTCTCCCTCAGTGGCTAAAGCCGGTTCTGAAAACAAGTCGGTTATCGCAGCGGTGAACCGCTGCGCCACCCAAAACCAGGAACGCGATGCGGTGAATCACTGCGCCACCCAAACCAAATGCAACCATCAAGTCTTCCGCAGGTTGCCAGGGCTGTCAAACCAAGGGCTCCCGATCGAAGGGCCGAATTTAAGAGTGGTTATACGGTAAGATTGCCGGCACGAGGTGAGTGATGGTCCGCCGAGACAATGAGTTCATCTTTCCTTTTCCTGCCGCATCCCGCCGTTCGTTTCTCAGCCTGTCGGCCGCTGTTTCGGCGGCCTTGGCGTTGCGCATTGTCACCGAGCCGATGCTGGCTCACGCTCGGCTGCACAACTTTCCGAAAGATGGGATCCGGATTGACGCCAACGAGAATCCGCTTGGGCCCTGCGCTTCGGCGCGCGAGGCGGCAGCCGCCATGGTCGCACAGGGCGGTCGTTATTCCGACTGGCTCACCGACGATCTGGTGAAGACGCTCGCGGAAATGGAAGGGCTGAAGCTGGAACAGGTTCGCGTCTATGCCGGATCGAGCGAGCCGCTGCATCATACGGTAGCCGCATTCGCCTCAGCGCAGCGCAGCTACGTCACCGCCGATCCGGGATACGAAGCGGGAGTGTTCACCGCTAAAGCCATCGGCGCCAAGCTGGTGAAAGTCCCGTTGACGAAAAGCTATGCGCACGATGTGAAAGCCATGCTGGCTGCGGCTCCCGACGCGGGCGTCTTCTATGTCTGCAATCCCAACAATCCGACCGGCACGCTAACCAGTCATTCCGATATCGAATACCTGGTCGAGAACCAGCCTAAGGGCTCGGTGGTGCTGGTCGACGAAGCCTACATTCATTTTAGCGACGCGGTTTCGGCGATGGACCTGGTGAAAGCCGGCAAGGACATCATCCTGCTGCGCACCTTCTCGAAGATCTACGGCCTGGCTGGGCTTCGCTGTGGCGCTGTATTCGGCCGGCCCGACCTGCTGGAGAAAATCGAAAACTACGGCGGCTGGAATTTCATGCCGATCACCGCGATGGTCGCCGCCTCGGCAAGTTTGAAGGACGCGCAACTGGTGCCCGAGCGCAGGCGCATTAACGCCACTATCCGCGGCCAGGTTTTTGCCTGGCTCGACCGCAACGGATACTCCTACATTCCCTCGGAAGCGAACTTTTTCATGCTCGATACGAAACGGCCGGCAAAGCCGGCGATCGACGCCATGGCTAAGCAAAATGTATTTATCGGACGCATCTGGCCGTCGATGCCAACCTACTCGCGAGTCACCATCGGCACCGGGCCCGAGATGGAACAGTTCCAGGCGGCGTTCCAGAAGGTGATGACGGGGGCGGTTACGGCCAGCGTCCGGGCGATTCCGAGCGCGGGCGAACTGGGCAAACGGAAACGGAATCTGGATGGGATTGTGATTCGAGCTTAAGTCGGCGTGTCGTCGTGTGGGGACGGGCGCCTCGTCCGTCCAAAGCTGCTGTGAGCATCGACGGGGGCCGGGCTGCGCTCGCCTGGACGGACGAATGCATCCGTCCCTACGCAAGCTTCATTCGCTATAACATCTATCCATGCCGAAAAAACACTCCGCCTCCGCCAAGCTTGCGGAGCCTTCCGTAAAGCTTTCCACCCGAGGAGTCGCCCGCCTGCAGTCCCGTCACCCGTGGGTCTACCGCTCGGATGTTGTCGAAGAAAAAGATGTGCCGCCGGGCGCCGTCGTCCGCGTCCTTGATTCGCGCGGGAAATTCCTTGGAACAGCACTTTATAGTTCGTCGTCGCAGATCGCGATCCGCATGATCTCGCATGGGTCAGTGCCCGATCTGCCCGCGCTGGTTGCCGAGCGCATTCGCGCGGCCATTGCCTACCGGAAGGAGAATGATCTCGTCCGCAATACTGACGCTTACCGCATCGTCTTCAGCGAAGCCGATTTTCTGCCTGGTCTGATCGTCGATCGCTATAACGACGTGCTCTCTTTGCAGATCCTTACCCAGGCCATCGACGCCGCACCCGTGCGTGCCGCCATCGTGCAGACGCTGAAAGAAGAACTGCAGCCCGCCGGGGTGGTAGAACGTGTCGAAGCACGCATCCGCGAACTTGAGCAATTGCCGCCGCTTTCATCGGCGCTGTTGTGGGGAGAAAAGAGTTCGACCGAAGTCAGAATGAACGGCGTCCGCTTCTACTACGACGGTCTCGAAGGGCAGAAGACCGGGGCCTTTCTCGATCAACGCGAGAACTATGCCGCCGCCGCGCAGTACGCTCACGGGGAAGCGCTCGATGCTTTCTGCTATCAGGGAGGATTCGCCCTGCATCTGGCTTTGCACCCGGCAGCCAAGTGTTCCAGCGTTACTGGAGTCGACAGCTCGCGTCCGGCGCTGGAAATGGCGGAAAAGAACGCGACTCTGAATGGGCGGGAACTGGAATGGATCGAGGCCAACGCCTTCGATCTCTTGCGGGAATACTCGGCCGCGAACCGGCGCTACGACACCATCGTTCTCGATCCGCCGGCGTTTGCCAAGACCAAGCGCGACCTCGACAAAGCCCTCGGCGGGTATAAGGAGCTCAACCTGCGAGCTATGAAAATGCTGCGGCCGGGAGGGATTCTCGTGACGTGCTCCTGCTCCTTCCACGTGAGCCCCGCCGACTTCCTCAAAGTGGTCGCCAACGCCGCCCAGGACGCCCACAAGTCGCTGCGGATCATCGAGAGCCGCGGAGCGTCGAAAGACCATCCAATACTGCTGAATGTGCCGGAAACCAGCTATCTGCAATGCCTGATATTGCGCGTAAGCAATTGAAAATGAATACTATTTCTTACTTGACAATAACACACTAAGATCTTATGATTTGATGACACTAACTACAACCTGGGAGCTTCGAAAGCTCCCCGAATGAATTTCCAAGTAGGAGGATTCACCTTTATGACACTGATTACGCGTTATGACCCTTTCCGTGAGTTCGTCACTCTCCAGGAACGCATGAACCGCCTGTTCCGCGATCCCCGTGGGCCGGAAGGTCAGGATGAATCCCTGACCACAACCGCATTCGCGCCGCCCGTGGACGTCTACGAGGACGAGCACAACATCACCTTGAAGATCGAAGTGCCGGGAATCGATGAGAAAGACATCGA
Source organism: Terriglobales bacterium (assembly GCA_035314185.1). Classification (GTDB taxonomy): domain Bacteria; phylum Acidobacteriota; class Terriglobia; order Terriglobales; family Acidobacteriaceae; genus Acidiflorens. The sequence continues at coordinate 4,319 of DATFZT010000113.1, read as the reverse complement.
CGTCCGCATCGAGAACAACACGCTGATCGTGCACGGCGAGCGCAAGTTCGAGAAGGAAGAAAAAGAAGAGAACTACCGCCGCGTGGAGCGTCAGTATGGCAGCTTCACCCGCACCTTCAGCCTCCCCAGCACAGTCAACCATGACAACGTTCAGGCCGACTATGACAAGGGCGTGTTGAAGATCAAGCTGGCGAAGAAAGCTGAAGCCAAGCCGAAGCAGATCAAGGTAAACGTCGGCAGCGCCAAGGCGATCGAAGGCAAAGAGCCGAAGAGCGTCGGCAAGGCCGCGTAAGGTTGGTGGAGAGACGGGCGCCTCGCCCGTTCAGCCCAGCAGTTGTAAACTCAGCGGGAGGCGAGAACCAGCGCCTCCCGTTTTATTTGAAGACTGACAAGGCAATACGCAATGAAGGAATGAAGCCATGGCAATCCGTTGGGATAAATTCACCGTCAAGGCGCAGGAGGCCGTCCAGCGCGCGAACGAACTTGCTTCCGAGCACGGCAATCCGGAGCTTGCCCCGCTCCATCTGCTGGCCGCGTTAGTCGAAGATAAAGAAGGCATCGTTGCGCCTGTGCTGGAAAAGATCGGCATTGGGCCGCAGGCCGTGCTCAGCGACATCTACAAGCAAATTGAGAAGCTGCCGAAAGTGTCGGGCGGCGGCGGCGCGGCCCAGCCCGCGATGTCGTCGCAGATCAACCAACTCCTGGAAAAGTCTTTCAAAGAAGCCGACAACTTCAAAGACGAATACGTTTCGACCGAGCACATGCTGCTGGCGCTCGCCAGCCTGAAGCGCGATCCAAAGCACGGAGATCCGGCGCAGGAGTTGATGGCGCGTCACGGCGCGACCCATGATGCCATCCTGAAGGCGCTTACCGCTGTCCGCGGATCGCAGCGCATCACCGACCAGAATCCGGAAGCGAAGTACCAGGCGCTGGAGCGGTATGCCCGCGACCTGAACGAGCAGGCGCGGCGGGGCAAGCTCGACCCGGTTATCGGCCGCGATGAAGAGATTCGGCGCGTCGTGCAGGTGCTGTCGCGGCGCACGAAGAATAATCCAGTGCTGATCGGCGAGCCGGGCGTGGGGAAGACCGCCATCGTCGAAGGTCTGGCGCAGCGCATTATTTCCGGCGACGTGCCCGAAGTGCTGAAAAACAAGCGCGTCGTGTCGCTCGATCTGGGAGCCATGCTGGCGGGCGCGAAATATCGCGGCGAATTCGAGGATCGCCTCAAGGCCGTCCTGAAAGAAATCGAAGACTCGCAGGGGCAGATCATCCTCTTCATCGATGAGTTGCACACGCTCATCGGAGCCGGAGCCGCCGAAGGCAGCATCGACGCCTCCAACATGCTGAAGCCAGCGCTTGCCCGTGGGGAGTTGCGCGCCATCGGCGCGACCACGCTCAACGAATATCGCAAGTACATCGAGAAAGACGCGGCGCTCGAACGCCGCTTCCAGATCGTTTTCGTGGGCGAGCCTAACGTCGAAGACACGATTGCGATTCTGCGCGGATTGAAGGAAAAGTACGAAGTGCATCACGGAGTGCGCATCAAGGATTCGGCCATAGTCGCCGCCGCGACTCTTTCGCATCGCTACATTTCCGATCGTTTCCTGCCAGACAAAGCCATCGACCTGATCGACGAAGCCGCTTCCTCGCTGCGCATTCAGATCGATTCCATGCCCACCGAGATCGATCAGCTGGAACGGCGAGCAACGCAGCTCGAAATCGAAAAGCAGGCGCTGAAAAAAGAAGACGACGCCAACTCCAAAGAACGCCTCGCTCACGTCGAAAAGGAACTGGCCGGCATTCGGGAGCAGTCGAACGCGCTCAAGGCAAAGTGGAAACAGGAAAAAGACGTCATCGCGCGCGCCCGCGCGCTGAAAGAAAAGCTGGAGCAGCTCAAGGTCGAAGAAGCGGCTGAAGAGCGCAAAGGGAATCTGGAGCGCGTGGCGCAGATCCGATATGGGCTCATCCGCCAGACCGAACAAGAGCTGAATAAAGTTACCTCGCAGATCGACGGCAAGGCCGGGCATCGGATGTTGAAAGAAGAAGTCGACGAGGAAGACATCGCTCGCATCGTCTCCAAGTGGACCGGCATTCCGGTTTCGAAGATGCTTGAAGGCGAAGTCAAAAAGCTCATCAACATGGAGGACCGGCTGCGGCTGCGCGTTATCGGACAGGATGAAGCGCTTGAACGCGTGGCCAACGCGATCCGACGTTCGCGTGCGGGGCTGAGCGATCCGAAGAGGCCGATCGGGTCTTTTATTTTTCTGGGGCCAACCGGCGTCGGCAAGACCGAACTTGCTCGCGCGCTCGCGGAATTTCTTTTCGACGACGAGCGCGCCATGGTGCGCATCGACATGTCGGAATACATGGAGAAGCACGCGGTGTCGCGCATGATCGGCGCGCCTCCGGGCTATGTCGGCTACGAAGAGGGGGGACAGCTCACGGAACAAGTGCGGCGGCATCCTTACGCGGTCGTGCTCTTCGACGAGATTGAAAAAGCTCACCCCGATGTGTTTAACATCCTGCTGCAGATCATGGACGACGGCCGCCTGACCGACGGCAAGGGCCGAAAGGTGGATTTCAAGAACACGGTCATCATCATGACCTCGAACCTGGGGTCATCATATTTGCAGTCGGAAAATATTCGCTCCGCCGATGGCTTCGAGCGCGCTTCAAAGCAGGTGATGGAGGCGCTGCACGGGCATTTCAAGCCTGAGTTCCTGAATCGCGTGGACGACATCATCATCTTCCATCCGCTGGGCAAGGAACAGTTGGTGAAAATTGTCGATTTGCGGCTCGAAGACTTGCGCCGCCTGCTGGCCGACCGCAAGATTTCGCTGGAGCTGACCGACGCTGCCAAAGAACTTCTCTTCACTGAAGGCTATGATCCGAACTTTGGAGCGCGTCCGCTGAAGCGGGCCATTCAGAAGCTGGTGCAGGATCCGCTGGCGCTGAAAATTCTGGACGGCGCGGTGCTGCACGGGGACCACGTCGTCGTCGACGCGGATAAAAAAGCGGGCAAGATGACGTTCAAGGTCAGTGAGCGGGTGGGGGAGAAAGCGACGGCGCGGGTGAAGAAGTAGAAATGGGGGCGAGCTCTGCTCGGCCGGGCGACGAATGCGTTCGCCGCTACGTGGTTCTTGGCGCTTTGAACTGGTCGGCCACTTCTCGTCGCGATAGATACCACGCCACCATCACTCGCACGATTATCCCGAGGCCGCCGAAGGCTAGCGCTTTGGGTTGCACCATCACGGTTGCGGCTGAGACTGACGGGACCAGCATTACTATTCCTGCGATGGCGATCAGCGATGCTGCGTGGCGCGCGATGTTATTGAGTTGCAGTAAACCCCATGCGACTCCTCCTCCTGTGACTGCCGTTAGCAGGAACATGTACGGGCCAGATAATTCCAGACCGAACAAGAGCGGTGCGCCTGCCGACATCGATATCGTGCCGGGACGAAGGAGCATCAATCCGCCCGCGATCGCCAGATAGATTCCACAGAAAGCGAACAATGCGGCGACAGCCTGCACACCGTTTGGTGTTGGGTTGGCGGCGCTGTCGGTCATGAGTCCCTATCGCGAATCCAGAGTTCTTGTGACCACAGGCCGCTGCCGAGCTTCGCTCGGCTTGGACCCTTCGACTGCGCTCAGGGCAGGCTCACGAGGGCGCCCGTCCCCACACGAATTGTCACGGCCTCGCGTGACCTTTTGCCGCCTTCTTGGTCTTCGGCTTCGAGGCTCGGCGCGCCCCGGGCACCTTTCCGATTCGAGGATCGCCTGCGAGAACGAATTCGCAGGCGCGTAGTGCTGCCTCTTCGAAATCCTTCGCATCGGACGGGAGCACCTGCCAGCCGGTCACTTTCTTTCCCAGCACCTTGATGGATCGCATGTTGGGGAAGTCGCGGCGCAGGCTCTGGTGATTCTCCTCGGTAGTGGCGAGCCATACGCCGTTGTCCACGGTCTGGCCAGGTTTGTCTTTGTTCCGGAGGATCAAAACAATCTTGTCTTGAACGTAAATCGCCAGGCAGCCGAACATGGGATGAGTGCGTGGCGAGAGCGGAGCGAGCGCGTCGAGTACGAATTCGTGCGGAACAGGCTTGCGCTGCTTGACGCGTAAGGTGGCATCCAACTGCGGAGCGCCTGTTTTGCGCCGGGACTTCGACATAGGGGTTGCCGAATACGCTTCGCTTAGTTCTGTTCCAATAGTTCTGCTCCAGCCGACTGTATATCACTAACGGCCTCCGTTGCGAAGTCGAACAACTTGCGGTTCCTGCTCCGAGGCTGTAACGTACTCGGCCAGCCACAATTTTCACGGGGGA
>DATFZT010000112.1:0-2843 GCA_035314185.1 Terriglobales bacterium | reverse complement strand
CAGTGGCTCAAGCCGTAATCACCGGCTACGGTAGCGGATAAGCCATCGGCTTGCTGTTTGAGCGGTTGATCGTCTTCCTACGATTTCTCCTCAGACCATTGCTCTCCCAGTCAGAACGCCAAGCGTTTCGACAATGTCCTTGGCATTTGAACTTATAGTTCTTGTCCTGGTCTCTCTTGAGATCGATGGTCTTGGTCGCTTCTCCGCGCCAGATCAGCTGCTTTTTGCCGGGGTCATACAGATCCACCACCAGCATCCCCACAGGGATAGTAGAAGTTTGGCCTTGCACTATATCTTCGCCCCAACCTCCCCACCCGCGCGGGCCGTCCATGCCCCAGCTGGATAAGTTCGCGTTCGGCTCGCTGGAGAAGTAGCAGGCGAACTTGTTTTTTCGGGAGATCCGCAGTCAGTTCACCCTCCACCAGTTCTTGAGAAATTCAGTGATGACTCGGCCGAGGAACAACTAGCCGAGTAGCAGTGAAATTCCGATTCCCGTCTCGAAAACTTGCACAACGTAACGTGTCTCTTGGGTCATAGCTTTAATAACTCCGGGTTAGTAATAGGATTGAACGTATTTGTTTAGCGTCTTGATGCCTCCTCAAGAAAGGTACTTGTGCCGATGCGGCGAGTGCCTAATCTGGGCGCATGGAGTCGTTGGTTGAAGAGAATGCTCGACTGCGGCAAGAAGTAGTGGAGTTGAAGACCATCATCGAGCGCTTGGAGCGCCGGGTGCAAGAATTGCAGCGAGCTCTGGAAGAGGCTCAACGCGCCGGGAAGCGTCAGGCGGCGCCGTTCTCGCGGCGCAGGCCCAAAGCTCATCCTGCCAAGCCTGGGCGGAAAGCGGGAGCCCGGTATGGTCGCCGTTGTCGGCGCCCGATTCCCCAGAAGATTGACCAAAGCTTGGAAGCAGAACTGCCGGGCTGTTGCCCACACTGCGGCGGCGAACTGGAAGAGACCAGGATCGAGAAGCAGTATCAGACCGAGATCCCCAAGCCACAGGTAGAGCGAATCGAGTTTCATCTTCACTTTGGCCGGTGCAAGGGATGCGGGCGACGGGTACAAGGACGGCATCCGCGCCAGACCTCGGATGCGGTGGGCAGCGCGGGGTCGCAACTGGGGGCGCGGGCGGTGGCGCTGGCCAGCGAGTTGAACAAGGGATTGGGGCTGTCGTATGGCAAGACGGCGGCGGTGTTGGACACGGCTTTCGGGTTGCAGGTGAGCCGTGGCGGTTTAGCGCAAGCTTTGCACCGGGTAGCGCAGAAAGCCGAACCCACCTACCAAGAGTTGGTGCAACAAATTCGTGGCTCCCCCAGCGTGACGCCGGACGAAACCGGCTGGAAGGTGGGCGGACGGCTATGGTGGATGTGGGCCTTCTGTAGTGAGAACCTTACGGTCTATTCCATTCAACCGGGCCGCGGATACGAACAGGCGATAGCCGTCCTGGGGGCTGACTTTGACGGGTTTCTGGTGCGGGACGGATGGATCGTTTACCAAGGTTTTGCTCGCGCCTTCCATCAGACCTGCTTGGCGCATCTCCTGCGGCGCTGTCGGGAAATGCTGGAAGTGGCCCGGCCCGGGGCGGCGGAGTTGCCGCGCACGGTAAAACAGATTCTCCAAGCCAGCCTGCAGTTACGGGATCGTCGGGATCAGAAGCAGATCAGTGCACGCGGGTTGGCGATTGCCCGCGGCCAGTTGGAAGCGCGTCTGGACCGTACCCTGGACCGCAGCTATCGCTCACCGACGAATCAACGCTTCGCCAACCATTTGCGCAGGGAACGAGAGGCGATGTTCACCTTCCTCTACTGTCCGGGATTGGAGGCGACGAACTACCGGGCCGAACAAGCCATTCGTCCCATGGTAGTCACCCGCAAGGTCTGGGGCGGCAATCGTACCGAAAAGGGCGCACATACCCAGAGCGTGTTGGTCAGCATTCTACAGACCTGCCGTCAGCAGCTCCGGCCAGCCACCGGGTTCTTGGAACGACTGCTCCATCTGCGCACACCCCAAGCATTGGACTTGACCCCGCCCGCTCCCCGCTAAACAAATACGATTGAACAAGTCGGACGCGCATCCTGCGCCCAGGTCCACTCGTAGCCGATCCTGACGCAGTCGGGATTCAGTTCTGCTAAGGCTGTCAGCCGATTCGTGAGTCTCATGGCCATTCCGTTTCTGTAAAAGGCGCGTTGCCAATTTCGGCAGGCGTTTCTGGGTTCATCGGCTTTGGGCTGTAGAGGTATCCGTTATCAGGGTTCTGCTTATAATCGGCACCTCATGCGACTCGCCCATGATGTCGTTCCACGTGATTGTGTCATCGCCTACCCGAACCAGGACTTCACGGCCAACTGCATACTGGATTATTCCCGATGGTGATGGAGACTTGGTCACGACAACATAGAGTGTTCGTTTTACCTTCACGGACACTTCGTAAAGCGCGTCATCGGGATTCGAGTTTCCCGCAGACGGATGCGGGTTAACCGCGATGATGGTCGCCGGCTGGTATGTCAGTGACGTGGATGAAGATTGAGCCAACACTAGGGCTGGCAGGAGGATTATCAAGGTTCCCAGTAAAAGCTTCGGCATTGTGTTGCTCCTGTATGTAATTGCTTTCTCGGAGAGTCGGATTGGCCAAGCGTCAGAAGGCCAGACAATCAAGATCCAGCCGACCGACGGGAACGGCCTTTCTCATGGCGAGACCTCCACATCGCCAGACGAGGGCAGGGCCTCAAGCCTCCCACAACAGGTTGCGGGCGGGAGGCCGCCTTTGCTCGCGCTCAATCGCCATCTTTTCGAGTGAATAATCGAACTCTGCGCCGCACTCAAAGCACACACGATATGTCCGTCTG
>DATFZT010000111.1:0-15445 GCA_035314185.1 Terriglobales bacterium | reverse complement strand
CAGGGATTCCGTATGCAGATGTTGCCCGCCTTTCCCGATCCAGCGGCAACCTCCTGCCCGTTTTCGTCGATGATCACCGGATAGATTCCAGGCATCCCTGGGCCTGCGCTTCCCGGCTTCATGGGATCCATCGCCGGCTTGGTGCTGCACAGGAAACCTCCGTTTTCGGTTTGCCACCAGGTGTCGACAATCACTGCCTCACCTTTGCCTACCGTTTCGTGATACCAGCGCCAGACCTCGGGCTCGATGGGCTCTCCCACCGTTGTCATGTGCTTGAAATGGTAGTTGTATTTGGAAGGTTCATCGTGACCGGATTTGCGCAACATGCGAATGGCGGTCGGTGAAGTGTGGAAGATGTTCACATCCAGGCGCTCGGCGATTCTCCATACCCTGCCGGCGTCCGGGTAAGTCGGGACACCCTCGTAGATGACGCTGGTGGCAGCCAACGCCAACGGACCGTAAACAATATAGGAGTGGCCCGTGATCCAGCCGATGTCGGCCATGCACCAGTAAACATCCTCGGGATGAATGTCCTGGATGTACTTGGAGGTGCCGGTCACATAGGCGAGGTAGCCGCCCGTGCGATGTTGGCAGCCCTTCGGCTTTCCGGTGCTGCCGCTGGTGTACATGAGGAACAACGGCGCCTCTGCATCCATGGGGACGGGAGCCACCAGTTCACCTTTGTATTTCGCGAGCACTTCATCAACCCAGAAATCGCGCCCTTTCACGAACGGTGTAGCGGACGCATTCTGGCCCGCGTGCCGCCTCCAGACCAGGACCTTGTCCACGGTCTGGCCTTCCTTCTTGGCAAGAGCCAGCGCAATATCAGCGCCCGCTTTGTGGTCGAGCAGCTTGCCATTGCGATAGTAACCATCCATCGTGATAAGGATCTGGCTTTGCGAGTCAGCGACACGCGTTCCACAAGCCTCGCCGCTAAAGCCTCCAAACACAACCGAGTGAATCACCCCCAGGCGGGCGCATGCCAGCATGGTAATCGGCAACTCGGGGACCATCGGCATATGAATGGTGACGCGATCTCCGGCCTTCAGACCGCAGAAATCTCGCAGCAGCGCCGCGAATTCATTCACTCTCACATAGAGTTCGCGGTAGGTGACGGATACGGGCGCTTCGGATTCCGGTTCCGGGACAAAAATCAGAGCCGCTTTGTTCTTGTACTTGGCGAGGTGCCGGTCCACGCAGTTGTACGAGGCGTTGATTTTGCCGCCCACGAACCACTTCCAGAACGGCGGATCGCTAGTATCGAGCGTGGTGTCCCAGTACTTGTCCCAACTCAGCAGGTCGGCGTACTCCCGGAAGCATTCCGGGAAATTCTTTTCGCTAAAGCGTTCGATGACGTTGGGATCGGTCAGATTCGCCTGACCGACAAATTTCGCGGAGGGATAGTAGTATTCCTCCTCCCGCCAATGGACTGCAATCTGAGCCTCGGTAGCTTCGCTCACGATTTGTGGTTTCTGACGTATTTCCGCCATATTGTTTACCCCTTATATTGCTGAATTTGATGTATCCAAGCTCATCCTTGCCAACGCTTTCTCGGTCGGCCGAGTTAATCAAGGTCGCACGCCATCTCTTAAGAACCCGCTGGCACCGCGCACCAGGCTCTGGCGCTGCGCCTGGGTGCGGCTTCTGGAACCGTTACCTACGCTGCCGCCGGCACTTTCTTTGCCGACAGCCGTCCTTCCGGCACGGTCGGGCGTTTGGCTGCCAGTTCGCAAATCAGGGCAACGGCCGCCAGAACCGCCGCCGAGTAGAACGCCATCTGGTAGTTCTTGTACTTGTCGTACAACACCCCGGCGATCCGCGGACCAATAATGCCGGCTACGCCCCAGGCGGTGAATAGCATTCCGTAGTTGAGGCCGGCGTTCTTGGTTCCCCAGAAATCCGACGCAGTCGCGCCATTCACCGAAAGCTGCGTTCCGTAGCACCAGTACACGATGAACACCGTTGCGTACAGCAGCGTCACATTGCCGCCGACCTGGTAGAGAATGGGCATGGCAATCATCGAGATGGCGATCATGAGTCGCAGCACGTTCAGCCGGCCGAGTGCATCTGACATCCAACCGGACAGGATGCGACCTGCGGCATTGCCAATTGCGGCCACGACCAAGCTCATGGTGATCAGCGACGCGCTCGGAATACCCACGCTCTTGCCAAATGGAACCAGTTGGCTGATCACCATCAGTCCTGCCGAGGTACCCAGCGCATAGGCAACCCACATGAAGTAGAACGCGGGCGTGTGCAGCACCTCGCCCGGGCTGAACTCGTAAGTAGTCGCGGCAGCCTTGGCGGCCGGAGCGGGCACCCAACCGGCGGGCTTGTATCCGGCCGGAGGATTATGCAGCAGGAAGGCGCCGAAAACCGTCATGACCAGGAAAATCCCCCCCAGGATCATGAACGTGGTGTGCACACCATAGGCGGGAATCAGTTTCAGGTTGGCCAACGGCCCAAAGATTGCCGACCCTCCGCCGTATCCGCCGACCGCCAGGCCCACCGCCAAGCCGCGTTTATCGGGGAACCATTTGGCCATCACCGGAATCGGTGTGGCGTAGCCAAACCCGTTGCCCAGTCCGCCAATCACCCCGAAACACACATACAGGTAGGTCAAGCTGTGGGTAAAGGCACACAGGAAGAAACCCAGGCTGACCAGAACGCCGCCAGTTAGCGAAACCCAGAATGGGCCGAACTTATCCTGCAGCCGTCCCGCCACGATAAACGTTAGTGCGAATACGACAACCGCGATAGTGAACACATTGGAAGTCTGTGCCCGCTTCCAGCCAAATTCTTTCTCCAGTGGGGCCACAAAGACACTCCAGGCATACAGCGAGCCCAGTGCCAGGTTCATGGACATCCCGCCGACCACGCGCCACCAACGGCTTATTCCAGGGGCGCCGGTATCAGATGCAACATTTGCGTTAGCCACAGTTTTTCTCCTTTGTAAGAGTAAAATGAGAAACCGGGAGTCGGCCTTTCTTTACAACCCCTACGACTCTCGTACGGCTTGTGCAAGCTGCCTCGTCATACGGACCACCACTTTCGCGCGATATCATACTGCGGTCCAACCTCAGGCGCTAGCCCAAATCTGTTGCTGCCACAGCAATCCGGCTCATGGTTGCGTCTTTTGCAAGCCAGCCGTTACCTTCACTACTGAATCCGCCGCTAACAAGTTTCCCGCTTCCAGTCGGCAAAGCCGGGCATCGACAAGACGACAACATGCGTCCCCGGGCTAAGGCCGATTTCGGTTGGCGTGTTGCCCACATACCTGCGCTTCTTTTGACCGGAATCCTTATGTTGACCGGTTTTCACCGGGACGGAATCGCTCCCAGAACAAGTTACGGGAGCGAATCCGTCTCAGCAAGTCAACCCCTCACGCTCAGAAAGTAAAGACCGGCCCGAACTCATTGCGCCAGTTGTGCGCCTGTCGGACGTCCTTACCCTCAAAGAGCAGGTAGTGTGGTGTAATCACGCCGCTGGCGGACTGGTCATTGGCAGTGAACGTGGTGATGTAACTGACTTCGTCCACAAACGTCACCCACTTGTTGAGCCGGTAGGTGAGCGAACCACTGTCGAGGTCGGTGCGGCCCAAGTGGTTGCCGTGCTGGGCATCGGAGTACTTGGCACGGTCCGTGCCGTACCCCAGGTGCAACACCCATCCGGAATTTGCGCCCTCCGGATTAGCGTTGAAGATGCGCGAGAGCGGGAAGCTCAATTCCGCGAATCCACCAGATCCGCCGACCGGTTGAAGATTAGCCGCTTGGACGGGGGTGCCCGGGCAGTCCGTGGTGTTGGGTAACACCGGATCCGCGACTCCACCTGTGCAGCCGAACAAGATGGCGCGCCCGCTTTCGGAAATGCCACTCCCAACTTCGGTCATACCGTTTAAATTGGCCCAGACATCGTTAAGCTGGCCTCCGAAGAAGAACCGCATGTCGTCTCCGCGGTAGAACTTGGCAGCGAAGGTTACCCAGGGTGTGGGCAATTGAACCTCAGCGGTCCAGATGTTCTGCGGATTGCCCGCCTGGGTGCCGTGGGGAAATATCTGCTCCAGATTGCATGTCCCTGACGCCTCGGGGCAATTAGTGGCTCCCACGATTGATTGGGCCGTGGTGAATCCGACATTCTGACTGTTAACGTTGGTAAAGATTGTGGGAACGGGCACTGTCACTGTGCACGGAAGTACGGTGCAAGTAAAAGTGAAGGGACTCGGAAGGACCTGCGCTGCATGAGGAATGATTTCGTTCATGCGGGCATGGTGGCCGCTGAAGATGATCTGAGCGGGAGCCACACCCTTCCAGCTACGGTTGAGTGGAAACTGGAAGACCACGCGAGCCTCCACGCCGGGCTGATCGGACTCGGCGCCGGCGCGGTCACCGAAGCGCAAGCGTTGGTCGACCGTGAGTGCGGAGGAGCCTGCAATCGGCATCACGATAGCGAACTCAGGCTGAACCTTGAAGTCACCCGAATGGAATTGCACACCGGTTTTGAACATCGGCATGCGTTCATAGAGGGAGCCCATGCCAACGCCCAAGCCAGTGGTTTCGAACAAGCTGGGGAGAGTGGATGAGCCGAGCAGCGACCAATCCTCGCCGAACTCTGCAAACCAGGGAAGGTCGCCAATTTTATGGTCGAGGCGCATCCATGCGAGGCGAAGCGAGAACTGGGAACGGGCGTCACCACTGATGTTGCGGTTGTTGACGTCGGTGTAGTCGCCTTCAAAGTCGCCTTCCACTCGGCCGGTGAGGGTAAAGTCCGAGCCCTTGGGAACCCATTCCGTCTGGGCGCCAATGCGGAAGCCGCGGGCCTTGATGTGGACCTGTGGGTCGGAAGTGGGACCCGTATCGGCGAGCAGAAGCGGGAGGGGCCAGTCTTGGCTGCCAAAAGTGGGTCCGCCGCTGGACGCGGTGTCGGTGGCGATGGTGGACTTGTAAAAGCCGTAGAGCTTCAGCTTGGCGCCACTGCCCAGTCTGATGTCAGGAATCATCCCGTCCTGCTTGGGGATGTCGATCGGCAAAACCCGTAGCGGCATTACCGCTGGGATTATCGGGGGTTCCGCGGGCTTTTGCTGGCCGGGAGCTGACTGGGTGGCAAGAGCCATCGTCCCCGGGACAGCGGTGATGACCGACAGATCCTGCGCGCTCACTAGACCTTTTTGCGAGAGCATCTGCACGAGGGCTTCAAATTGAGCGTTGGGCGCGGCCTCTCGAATCGCGTTTGCCTCTGTAGGCGCTAGCACACCCTTCATGACCAGCACGCCGAGCAAGGCCATGACATTGGCATCCCCCCCGCTCGCAGCCAAGCCTACGCTTGGGCTCGGGCTTCCCCCGGTGGGGCTGCCCTCCGTGGTGGTTGTGTTTGCTGAATTCTCATTTTCCGTTTTTGCGTTGTTTCCGGCCATGACGGGCAAGGCCAGGATGGCTACCACTAACAGGCTCAACAGCCAGTTTTTCAGCTTCAACATAGACGGTGTCCTCCTCGTTCCGGCTCGGCTCAGGCCTTGGCCCAGAACATGGGCCCAAACGTTATGTCGCTTTCTCAAAGGACGCTGTGACGGCCGTCACTGATGAACGTGATTTAATTCAACTAAATTGATGGGTTCGCAATGCCCCGTTTCCGAGAAAGTGCGCGGCGATACGCGGTGCTCTTGCTCCGTCTTCGTTAGTCAGAAACGGGTGGCTACCGAAGACGCCGAAGACGCCAGTCCTCATTATTTGTCACTCGTCGTAAGACACACCTAGCTGTGATCTGCGTCACTGCCGACTGCTCATGAACCGACGGACAATGTCTGCCATTCTGTCAGCGATACGCCACACTCTCAGGAGGTCCGCATGAGCGCTTCGAACCTTCCTCGTGGGTCTGCGGGGCCCGATTAAAAGTTTGTCTGCGAGCGTGAAGAGGAGAACACAATGAGTTTGGTCAATCCGATCGTGCAAAAGTGGATCGCTGAAGGAAAAGAAGATCCCGATGCTTTTTGGGGCCGCGCGGCGGACCAGTTGCCCTGGTTTCGCAAGTGGGACCGAGTGTTGGATTGGACTCCGCCGACCTTCAAATGGTTCGTCGGCGCACAGACCAACCTGGCTTACAACGCCCTCGACTATCACGTAAAGCGCGGTTGGGGCGGGCACGCGGCGCTGATCTATCTGAATGAGCGCGGGGAGCGGCGCATCTTCACTTATGCCCAACTGCTTTACGAAGTGGAACGGGTGGCGGCAGCGCTGCGCGGCCTGGGCATCAAGAAGGGCGACCGCCTAACCATCTACATGCCGACCTGCCCTGAAGCCATCATCCTGATGCTGGCTACGGTTCGCGTCGGCGCCATTCACTCCGTGGTCTTTGCCGGGTTTGGCGCGAAGGCGTTGGGTGACCGCATCCGGGCCAGCGGATCGCGGCTGGTTTTCACCGCCGACGTGACCTACCGCAAGGGTAAGAACACTGACCTCAAGTTGATCGTGGATGAAGCGCTGCAAGGCGGAAGTGACGTAGAGCACGTGATCGTGCTGAAACGAACCGGCACGGAAATCCCCTGGACTGCTGGGCGGGATGTGTCTTGGGAAGAGTTCCTCAGCGGCGCCAGCGGCCACTCCGGGGACTATGTTGAAATGGAATCGAATGAACCGGCATTCATCCTCGCCACCTCCGGCACAACCGCGACCCCGAAGCTGGCGGTGCACACGCACGGTGGCTATCAGGTTCATATCCACAGCATGGGCAAGTGGGTCTTTGGTCTCAAGCCCACCGATGTGTGGTGGTCCACCTCCGATATCGGCTGGATCGTGGGCCACAGTTACATTGTTTACGCTCCGTTGATCGCTGGGGCCACGACGGTCGCTTTTGAAGGCGCGCTTGATTACCCGGCTGCGGAAACGAATTGGAGAGCGGCGATCGAGGAGTTCCGGGTCACCGGCATTTTTACTTCACCTACCGCGGTGCGATTACTGATGCGCTACGGCGATGCACCTCTGCTCAAGACAAATCATGATTACCTGGAACGCGTGTTTTGCGCAGGCGAGGTGCTCAACGCGCCGGCATGGGAATGGCTGCAGAAGAAGATTTTCAAGGACAAGATTCCGGTTATCGATCACATGTGGCAGACGGAAACCAGCGGGCCGGTGTTCGGCAATCCGTATGGGCTCGGCTTACTCCCAATCAAAGCGGGTTCCTCGACGATTCCCCTGCCCGGCATTGACGCCGCGGTGGTGCAAGTGGACGGCAAGCCCTGTGCCGCGAATGAAAAAGGAATCATGGTGATCAGGCGTCCCTTCCCTGGCTTGACGCCAGCGCTGTGGGGAGAAAAAGAACGCTATGGCCGCGATTACTGGCAGATCATTCGTGATGTTTATTACAGCGGAGATTCGGCGCATATCGACGATGATGGCTATGTCTGGTTCGCCGGCCGCGCCGACGAAATTATTAAGATCGCCGGCCACCGCATCGGCACCATCGAAGTGGAGACCGCGCTTCTCACCCATCCCGCGGTGGCAGAGTCGGGAGTGGTGGGGCGCGCCGACGACCTGCGCGGCGAGGTGATCTCAGCGTTTGTGGTGCTCAAGCAAGGATTCGCTCCATCAGAAGAACTGAAGAAAGCGCTGCTGGAACAGGTGCGCCATGAACTCGGACCGATTGCCGTAATCGGGGATTTGAACTTTGTCGAGATGCTGCCCAAGACACGCAGTGGCAAGATCATGCGTCGAGTGCTGAAGGCCGTCACCCAGAATCGGAATGCTGGTGACATTACCACCATCGAAGATGAAGGTTCGGTGGAAGAGGCAAGGCACGCGTGGCAGCAGATGAGAGACCAACTCGATGCCAAAACGGCAGCAGAGCCGACGGCCGCGCTCGTCAAGTGACTGGCGAAATGAGTCGGCTGCACCGTTGTGACTCCGCCCCCAATGGGCGAACCCGACAACTGCGGGCGAACCGCTTCACTCACTCCCTGCGTCTGGTTGGCGAACTAACAGCTATTCGCAGGTTGTAACTGGAAAGACACCATCGAGACTTATTCCGAGTACGTCACTCGCGTCATCCCGCGCTTCGATCTGCCCGCCGGAACTCTGCTCGCCGACTTTCGCCGGCGACTGGAATAACTCCTGCTTCGCGTATGGGTGCCGTCTATGATTTGGAGGATGAGAATACAACGATGACTCTGAAACCAGTCTCCGGCGATACGAACCTGGGGATGAACGACGCCATCACCCGTCGTGATTTTCTCGGCTCCACGCTGTTGGCGTCCGGGGCGCTCTTGTTCAAATCCATCACGCCAGCGGAACTGCTTGCGGCTGGAGCGACTGGAGCAGCGGCAGACGAATTTACCGGCTACGGCGGAGTAGGCGAATACAGCACGTCGAACGGAAACACGCTCGCGGTGCTCGAGGCCGGCCACGCCATCCGCGATCGAGTTTATGACCCGCTGGCCAAGGACGTCATCGATACCAGGGAGACGTATGATTGCGTCATCGTCGGCGGTGGAATCAGCGGACTGGCCGCTGCCCTGTTCTTTCAACGACTATCGCAACGGGAGTCGCAACGGCAAGCGCGCCCCGGAATGAAGTGCCTGGTTCTTGAGAACCATCCCATTTTCGGTGGTGAAGCCAAGCAAAACGAGTTCCTGGTGGATGGCAAGCGGCTGATCGCGCACCAGGGCTCGGCGATTTATCAGCTTCATTCTCCAGATAGCTTCATCGCCCAGTTCTATGACAGCATCGGCTTGAAAGCGCAGAAGCTCGACTATCAGAATTGGGCGGGCCCTCTGCCGGAGATGCCTCTTTCTCAAACTCCTTATGAAGCGGTCGGCCTGGAGCATGGGCAATACGGCTTCTGGTTCGGGGCGCGCTTTGGACAGAAGCCGGGCATGTGGTTGATCGATCCGCTGGGGAAAAATCTGAAAGGCGCTCCCGTTTCCGAGGCAACTCGGACGGAGTGGCTGCGTTGGCTGAAGAGCACGCCGCTACAAGGAGATCGATTCATCCATCCGAAAGTGGAAGGGGACGCAATTTCCCGATACCTCGATTCCATCACGCTGGAGCAGCACTACATGGAGCGCTTCGGCCTGAGCCGGGAGACGGTGCGGACGTTTCTCTCTCCGGTGGAAGGCGGCGCATCCGGCCTGGGCCCCGACGCGCTGTCGGCATACTCCGATTACGCATTCGAGATGCTGCATCCCGTAACCGATGAATACAGCAGAGACCAGATGTTCCCGGGCGGCAACACGACGATCGCAAGATTGATGCTAAAGAGCCTAATTCCGGGTGCGATCAACGATCCAGCGATCAATGATGCAAGCCCAGGTCCCGACAGCGTGACCGCCGTTACCGTGAACAACGTCAACTTTGATGCACTCGACATACCCCAGGCCAGCGCCAGGGTTCGGCTATCGTCGACCGCGATTTCTGTCCAACATGACGGCAAAAAAGGTGATGGCGAGCCAGGCAAATCCGATTCGGTTAGCATCTGCTACCTCAAGGACGGCAAGCTATATCGAGTCAAGGGGCGCTCGGCGGTCTTGGCGGGAGGAAGCTGGACCACCAAGCACATCGTGCAAGACATTCCGGACTCACATCGCAGGGCGTATGCGGAGTTCTACCGGTCTCCGTGCTTGATGGCCAATGTTGCGTTAAGGAATTGGCGATTTCTGTACAAGATGGGGATGAGCGGCTGCCGCTGGTTTGAAGGAACCGGCAACTACATGGAAGTGCGTAAACTGGCACTTACCGGCGTATCGGATTCCAGGATTAGTCCAGACTCTCCCATCGTCCTCTCCCTGAAGATTCTCTATTCTTTTCCGGGCCACTCCACCGAGGAGCAGGGTGACCTCGGGCGCGCGGAATTGCTGGGAACTTCTTTCAGGGATTATGAAAGACGAATCCGCGAACAATTCACCGAAATGTTTGGTGCGTATGGATTCGATGCGCAGCGGGATATCGCTGGAATCATCCTTAACCGCTGGGGTCATGCCTATCTAAGCCCGCAACCGGGCTTTTTCTTCGGTCGGGAGGGTCGGCCTGCGCCGCGAGAGATCCTGCGCAATGCGCCATTCGGGCGGATCGCGTTTGCGAACACCGATCTAGCCGGGGCGATGGACCACCGCTATTCGATACTGGAAGCTCAGAGAGCTGTCCAACAGCTGCTCGCAATCTTCAAGTAAACCCAGCCTGTCGGCCAGCCCTTTTCAATGCCGCTGAATAACCTTCGCGATGCGCTCAAAGGCCCAATCAATCTCTTGACGGCTGATGACGAGCGGTGGCGCGATCCGAATCACCCGGTCATGCGTCTCCTTGCACAGAATTCCTTCCTCCATGAGCGCTTCGCAGTAAGAACGCGCAGGGCTGTATAGCTCGATGCCGATCCACAAGCCTTTGCCGCGCACCTCTTTCAAGTCCGGGCTGCGCAGGCTTTGGAGCAGGGTCAGGAAATAAGCGCCGAGCTCGGCGGAGCGCTCCACCATTTTCTCTTCGACAAGGACGCGCAGCGCGGTCCGCGCGATGGCGCAGCCCATGGGATTGCCGCCGAAAGTACTGCCATGGTCGCCGGGCCGGTACACGGCGAGAATTTCCCGCGACGCCAGTATGGCCGAAACCGGATAGAAGCCGCCGGCGAGCGCCTTGCCCACGATCAACACATCGGGTGTGATTCCTTCGTGCATGTAGGCAAAGAGTTTGCCAGTTCGTCCGAGACCCGACTGAATTTCGTCCGCCATCAGCAGCACCCGATTCTCGCGGCAAATCTCCGCAGCTTCGCGCAGAAATCCCGCGGGCGGAATGACGATTCCGGCCTCGCCCTGAATCGGCTCGACCAGAAAAGCGCACGTGTTGGGAGTGATGGCTTCGCGAAGGGCGCGAGCATCGCCGAACGGAATCACTTTGAACCCCGGAGTAAACGGGCCAAAGCCATCGCGATACTGTTCGTCGGTCGAGAAGCCGACGATGGTGACCGTGCGTCCGTGAAAATTATTGGCGCAGACAATAATCTCGGCTTTGTCCTGGGGAATGCCCTTGATCTTGTAGCCCCACTTGCGAGCCGTCTTGATCGCCGTTTCAACGGCCTCCGCGCCGGAGTTCATAGGGAGCGCCATGTCGAAGCCGGTCAAGTCGTGGAGTTCTTTGTAGAGCAGCGGCAGTTGCTCGTTGCGGAATGCGCGCGAGGTAAGCGTGACTTTCCGGGCCTGCTCGTTGAGGGTCTGCAGAATTTTAGGATGGCAGTGTCCTTGATTCACCGCGGAATACGCCGCCAGGCAGTCGAGGTAACGTTTGCCCTCGACGTCATACACCCAAACGCCCTCCGCGCGCTCGATCACCACGTCAAGCGGATGATAGTTATGAGCTCCATACAGCTTCTCGAGTTCGACGAAGTAATCGGTGCGCCTGGTTTGTTCTATAAGTTCCATTGTCATAAGTTCCTTTCGCTAACGCGAAGCTATCCTATAAAGGTTCATCTTTCTCCCTACCACCACGCACTCCGGCCGCAGTCTCCTTGTCGAGCAGCATGGTCAGCAGCGCCATCCGCACATAGAGCCCATTCATGGCCTGGCGGAAATACATGGCTCTCGGATCGACCGACTTATCTGACTCGACTGTGCGGGGCAACGGAGGTGCCGGCCGATCCGGCCACCGCCTGGCACAGATTCTCGCAAGAAGTAATGATAGCTTCCTTTCCGCCAGCGCGCTGGTTGACCAAGGCGGCTGTGCCGCGAATCACGCTTAAGGGTGACTTTGTGCCCAAACGAAAACCGCTAAGGGAGGCCGCTCGATGCGGATACTCAATACGGCATCCGCCAGTTTTCTGCTCGCAGCAGCAACCAAAAGCAGAAGTTTTGACAAAATGTCACATTAGATATAGTCTAAATTTTTCGTGGACGCCGAAGCGATTAAACGATCCTTGGAAGGCAGCGGGTTGCGGTGCACTCCGCAGCGCTACGCCGTGATGGCATTCTTGATGGAACACAACAGGCATCCCACGGCTGTGGAAATCTTCGAAGCCGTGAATCGCGTGGATCCGCGCTCTTCAAGGGCCACGACTTATAACAATCTGCGAGACTTGGTGCAGGCTGGTTTGGTGCGTGAAGTGGCCGTCGAGGGCCGCGCTGCGCGATTCGATGCGAAAGGCACGCGGCATCACCACTTCATCTGTGACCGCTGCGGCAATGTTGAGGACATAAAGTGGTACGACGTGCCTAGTCCTGCCTCGCGCTCTCTCGGTAAGCGGATTCTTCGCGAATGCGAAGTCATTTTCCGGGGACTCTGCACGAAGTGCGCTCCGCGGCACGCTTCCCGTTAAGTGTCGCAGGTGCGTGGATACCCGATGAGTGGCGCGCGTCGGCAAAGCTCGGCCGGCGATTGCGCCAATGGGAAAACTAAGATGGTTTTGTATTTCATCGCAGTCATTTTGGGCTAGTACGAAGGAGGATGAACTCATGGAAAAAGAACTCGCCAAGCAGGAGCAAAACATGTCAACCGAATCCAAGTGCCCGGTAATGGGCGGCGCTCGCACACATACGGCCGCGACCAATGCGGACTGGTGGCCGAATCAGCTGAACCTGAAAATCCTGCACCAGCACTCCCCCCTGTCCGATCCGATGGACAAGCGGTTCAACTACGCGGAAGAATTCAAGAGCCTCGACCTGAATGCCGTGATCAAGGATCTGCATGCCTTGATGACGGACTCGCAGGATTGGTGGCCGGCCGACTTTGGCCACTATGGTCCACTTTTCATTCGTATGGCGTGGCACAGCGCGGGTACGTACCGCATCGGCGACGGCCGCGGTGGGGCCGGAGCCGGTCAGCAGCGTTTCGCGCCGCTCAATAGCTGGCCCGACAACGTGAACCTCGACAAGGCGCGCCGGCTGCTGTGGCCGATCAAGCAGAAGTATGGCCGGAAAATCTCCTGGGCCGACCTCATGATTCTCGCCGGCAACGTCGCCCTCGATTCGATGGGCTTTAAGACCTTCGGTTTTGGCGGTGGGCGCGAGGACGTCTGGGAGCCCGAAGAAGACATCTACTGGGGCCCTGAAGGCAAGTGGCTGGCGGACGAGCGCTACAGCGGCGACCGTGATCTTCAGAATCCACTCGCTGCCGTGCAAATGGGTCTGATCTATGTGAATCCGGAAGGGCCCAAAGGAAAGCCGGATCCCATCGCTGCGGCACGGGACATCCGAGAGACTTTCGCCCGCATGGCCATGAATGACGAGGAGACGGTTGCGCTCATTGCCGGCGGTCACACCTTCGGCAAAACCCACGGCGCTGCCGATCCGAACAAGTATGTCGGTCCAGTGCCGGAAGCCGCCGGCATCGAGGAGCAGGGTCTCGGCTGGAAGAACAAATTTGGCACGGGCAGCGGCGATGACGCGATCGGCAGCGGCCTGGAAGTCATTTGGACCACGTCGCCTACGAAATGGAGCAACAACTTCTTCACCAACCTGTTCAGCTACGAATGGGAACTGACCAAGAGCCCGGCTGGTGCGCATCAGTGGAGGCCGAAGAATGGCGCAGGCGCCGGTACGGTGCCGGATGCGCAAGATCGGTCGAAGCATCACGCGCCATCCATGTTGACCACTGACCTCTCCTTGCGCTTCGACCCTGCTTACGAAAAGATTTCACGGCGCTTCTACGAGCATCCGGATCAGCTCGCAGACGCATTTGCGCGGGCGTGGTTCAAGCTGACGCACCGCGACATGGGGCCGATCTCGCGGTATCTTGGTCCGCTCGTTCCGAAGGAGCCCCAGCTGTGGCAAGACCCTGTTCCCGCCGTGGATCATAAATTGGTCGGGGAGAAGGACATTGCTGCTCTCAAGGCCAAGATCCTCGCATCCGGACTGTCGATCTCCCAACTGGTCACGACTGCATGGGCATCGGCGGCGTCGTTCCGCGGCTCCGATAAGCGCGGTGGGGCGAACGGGGCACGCATTCGCCTCGCGCCGCAAAAAGATTGGGAGGTGAACCAGCCGGCCGAACTGGCGAAGGCTCTCAAGAAGCTGGAGGCGATCCAAAGGGAGTTCAACAGCTCCCAATCCAACGGGAACAAGTCCAATGGGAGCAAAGGCCGGAACAAAGGAAAGCAGGTCTCGCTCGCCGACCTGATCGTTCTGGGGGGCTGCGCAGCCGTCGAGGAAGCTGCGAAAAAGGCCGGGCACAAAGTGAAGATTCCTTTCTCGCCGGGGCGCACGGATGCTTCGCAGAAGCAGACCGACGTGCACTCATTCGCCGTAATGGAGCCGATCGCGGACGGGTTCCGCAACTACCTCCGCAACGGACACCAAATGCCGGCGGAGGAACTGCTGGTGGATCGGGCGCAGTTGCTGACGCTGACTGCCCCCGAGATGACAGTACTCATCGGTGGCCTGCGCGCACTGAATGCTAACTTCGGGCATTCCAAACACGGCGTCTTCACCAACCGGCCCGAGACGCTGACCAATGATTTCTTCGTCAACCTGCTCGACATGAATACGAAGTGGGAGCCCTCCTCTACATCCGAAGCCGTGTATGAGGGGCGCGATCACGCGACGGGCAAAATCAAGTGGACCGGCACCCGTGTCGACCTTGTGTTCGGTTCGAACTCTCAGCTGCGGGCAATCGCGGAAGTCTACGCATGTGACGACTCGAAGCAGGCGTTTGTGAAGGACTTCGTGGCTGCATGGAACAAGGTGATGAACCTTGATCGCTACGACCTTGCCTGAGCTCGGCGGAAAAGAGAGCTGTGCACTTGGTACTAACTCCCGTTCCTGTTGTCTTGGATCGGCAAAAACGGAGGTGGCGCTTTTCTTGGCTCGCGCGGGCCGGATCGCGCCCCTCTGATTCTGCTGGGGTCGTAAGCGCTGAAGTACCGAGTACCGACAAACGCGCTTATGGCGAGTTACCCCAGCCAGTGTACGGCACCGTGCGCCAGGTTTTCATCGGGCGCGCCTCCTCTCAGATGCCCGCATACCAGGCGTAGCCACCATCAGGGCTAGCACCGCCCAGACCCTTGCCGAACGGTTTGAGGTTGTCCGTCAGAGTCAAGCGATTGATGTATTTCACGTTCTTATAACCGAGTTGCCGCGGGACTCGGACGCGGACGGGGCCTCCGAACGGCACGGGAAGTTCATTTCCGTTCATGCGATGGGCGAGAAGCGTTTGCGGGTGCAACGCGTCCGCCATGTCGATGCTCTCCCACCAGTCAGGTTGGATCGAGCGGTATACAACGTAACGCACCTGGGGCAGAGCGCCCACACGGTCCAGGATGTAAGAGAGCGGCACCCCGGTCCATTCGGCGATGTAAGTCCATCCTTCTTCACAGCCGATCATGGTGATCTGCGTACTGGTGGGGAAACTCCTGATCTCTGCCAGCGAGAACGAGGCCGGCCGCGCCGCCATCCCGTCCACAGTCACCCGCCAGTCCACGAAACTGGCTGCCTGGAGTCGTTTGAATTCATCGCCCAACGGATCGACTTCATTGGCGAACGGAT
>DATFZT010000110.1:0-10845 GCA_035314185.1 Terriglobales bacterium | reverse complement strand
CTTTGCCCATGACAGTGGATGGGTGGCAGAGAACTGTGCCAAGAAGATCAAGAATCCGAAGATCACGCAGCCCCCGACCATGCCGCTGAGCAAAGAGGAGATCACAAAAATTCTTGGGGCGTGTTTTGTTTACCCCGACCGCGCCAATGCCGTGCGTTTGCGAGCCCTCATTCTGCTCCTCCGTTACAGTGGCCTGCGCATCCGGGATGCGGTCACGCTGCGCCGGGATCGCATCACGAAGGACAAGTTGTTTCTGTATACGGCGAAGACAGGAACGGTGGTGTGGTGTCCGTTGCCATCTTCAGTGGTGGAAGCACTGAACACGATTCCTCTTCCGAAAGATGCGTTGTACTTTTTCTGGACCGGCGAATCCAACCCCAAGAGTTGCGTCGGTGATTGGCAACGCAGCTTACGCCGTCTGTTCAAGCTGGCGGGTGTCCCCCTTGCTCACGCGCACCGCTTCCGGGATACTTTTGCCGTTGAACTCTTGCTTCAGGGCGTACCGCTGGAACGGGTGTCGATGCTACTGGGGCACACAAGTGTGAAGGTCACAGAGAAGCATTATTCTCCGTGGGTGGCCGCAAGACAGGAGCAGTTAGAAAGTGATGTTCGCCGTACCTGGGATAACGATCTCTTCGTGCTGCCTGAAACAACAGAACGAACGCAGTAAACGGTTTGAGCCCTGAGTGGCCCCAGTTCTTTCTACGTTGGGGCCACATCCACCGGGGCGGATGCAGTCACATCAAACTTAAAATTGAAGCCGAAAACTGCAACAGGAATACTTCACAAGGGGAACAAAATCTCATGCTGAGAAAAAAAGGAACCACACAAATTTCACACACAAGATGGGGGTGTGTCGCTATCAAGTTGATAAATTACATGGTTAGAGTGGTGGAGGCGGCGGGAGTCGAACCCGCGTCCGAAAATGTTACTGGTCAAGAGACTACATGCTTATTCCAGTTCATGCCCTGGGCATTACCCCAGGACGTTCGCGACAGCTGCTCAGAACGGACAAGAAACAGTCGGCGCTAGCCTGAGATCTTAGCTTCCCGGCCCAGACGTAGCCGAGAAGAGCAGCCCGCTGTGTGACGTTCGCTCGCAGCCCACGGGCAAAGCTGCGGAGAACGGCTGCCTAAACTAGTTAGGCTGCGTATGCCATCTGTTGATTGGCAATTATCATTTTGCACGCGATTACGGGTGTGTGCACCCCGGCATGCCTCCTGGCCGCAAGCATCTCCGTCGAAGCCGTGACGCCCCCACTGGTGGGATAGGCCTTTAAAGAACTATCTCTATTCTGGGGAGTAAATCACGGGAAGTCAAATGTCGATGGGGGTAGACTGCAGGTTACCAGTTCTCAGTTCTGGGAAAAGAGTGACGCCATGAAAATCGACAAACTGCTCAAGCGCTATCGCATCGAAGACGGGAAACACTTCCGCCTCAAGCATCATGACCCCGCCGACACGCACGGACTGGGGTCAGAACTGAAACCCCAAGCGAAGGAGCTGCTGGCGAGAGGTGTCGAGGAATTGAGCCGCCTGCAGGACATTCTCGCGGCGCAGGATCGTTGGGGTCTGCTGCTGATTCTTCAGGCCATGGACGCGGCCGGGAAAGACGGAACCATCAAGCACGTCATGTCGGGCGTGAATCCGCAGGGCGTGGATGTGTCGTCGTTCAAGGCGCCGTCGGCGGAAGAATTGCACCACGGCTATCTGTGGCGCTGCATGAAATGCGTGCCGGGACGAGGGCGGATCGGTATCTTCAACCGGTCGTATTACGAAGAGGTGCTGGTGGTCCGCATCCACCCGCAGATTCTGGAAAACCAGAAACTGCCGAAGGTGCTGGTGACCAAACATATCTGGCAGGAGCGCTTTGAAGATATCAATAATTTCGAGCGCTATCTTACGCGGAACGGCATTGCGGTGGTTAAGTTCTACCTGCACCTTTCCAAGAAAGAGCAAAAACGCCGGTTCATGGAACGGCTCGACACACCGGACAAAAACTGGAAGTTTTCCGTGTTCGACGTGAAGGAACGCGAATCCTGGGACGCATACCAGGAAGCGTACGAGGATATGATCCGGCGAACTGCCAGTGAGCACGCACCCTGGTACGTTGTGCCGGCGGACAACAAATGGTTCACCCGGTTCGTGGTCGCCGAGGCCGTGGTGGATGCCTTGAAACGTATGAACTTGAAGTATCCGAAGGTGAGCGGTGCCGGGCAGGCAGCGCTGGCCGAAGCGCGTCAGCAAATCGAGAATGAGTGAAAGAGTCGGGCTGCCGCTTGCCGGTGGAGAGCCGGGCGCCCTCGCCCGTCGCTCCATTGCACATCATTTCAAAACCACGGGCAACACCTGGTCATAGGGTCGAATCGTGACGGTCAGGGATTTGCGCTGATCGAAGGCCTCCTTTGTCATCTTGAAACTGACAATGATGGTTGCTTTTTGTTCGGCTCCAGCTAGCAGCTTGGTTTCGGGCGGGAGCGGCGGCTCAGAACTTTCTTTCAAAGCCGGAAACGCCTGGTAATAGCGGTCGAGATCCACGGCCGATGCGGCTTCATCGTCGAAGGTCTTGTCGTCGGCGGTCGTGAGCTGCGCCTTGAGGGTGTGAATCCACAGCGGTTTGTCCGCCGTATTCCGCAGCGTGAAAGTGATGGCGGCCAGGATCATATTCTGACCGGGCACTTCAGTCGCGACCACAAAATCGATGGAACCCGCGCCCTGTGGTTTCGGCCGTCCGTGGAAAGCGAAGATTCCCACAATCACAGCCACCACCGCAAGGCAGATCAGGACGATGCCGGCGGGCGGAAGATTGCGCTTGGCGGTTCCAAATTCTTCGCCAATGCGAAATTCGGTGATCGGCTCCGATGGAGATGGGGGCGGCTGCGGAGGAGACCCTGGTTGACCGGTGCTCGGCTGATCGGGCAGGGATTGATTGGACATGGGGAGATTGTAGATGAGTTATGAGCTCCGGATGGCCACTTCTGCTCCTGCGCTTCCGACGCGGGTCTCCGACTATTGGTGACGCGGCGGGACGATGATTTACGTCCGTAAGGTTCAGTGACTTTGGTTACCTTGCCTGGTGTGACGGATGCTGCGACGATGCGGAAGATTTCCTTTTGGAGGTAATCCGCGGTGAAACGCACAAACATCCTTGCGGCGCTGGCATGCGCCCTCCTGGTCTTCGTTCTTGTTGGCTGCGGCGCAACCAATAAACTGCAGTCCGTTACGCTTGGCGTAAGCTTCATAAACGGCAAAGCCCCTTCGGGCCAGAGCGGCTTCTTCACCCTGGAGGGTAACGGCGGCACTATCCAGCTGACTGCGACCGCGAACGACAGCAACGGGAAGTCCCAGCTTGTTAACGGTGAGGGAGTCGTGTACAACATCATCGTTGATCCGGTTAACAACATTGATGCGTATGGCAACCCGTTACCTGCTCCGTGCGTTGGTACCCCATGCGCCCAGACTTCGTCCCAGGGGCTCGTACTACTCAGCCCCACCGGCTTGGTCACCGCAGTCGAGCCAGCGACGTGCACGTGGGTGGATATCGCACCGCTTCCCGGAACAACGCCCTCTTGGTTCTACTCGGGTGATTACCAGCTCACAGTTACGTACAAGGGCGTGATGTCGCAGCCCATTTATATCCCAGTCGCGTCGTCGGCTGGCAATCAGTATTACCCCTACTTTGACATCGACCCAGCCAACCTAAACAATCCCACCGGAGCGTGCGGTCCGACGCCGACGTCTTAGTACTCCGGCACTAGATTTGTTAATCCGCGAGGACGGCTGTAAGCTGCCGTCCTCGTCTCCTTTTAGAGCTATTCCATTCAGTCCAAGCGGACAGTTTTCATCGCCCCGGTTTGAGCGTCCGGCCCGCAACCCTTATAATCTTAAGTTTGTCCGCAATTCCGTTCGTTGCCTATGCCTATCAATCTCTCAATTGAAGTCGCCTCCCGATGAACGTTCGCGCTGGAATTGAAGTATCGAGCCAGTCCGATGTGGGCTGCGTGCGTAACAACAACGAAGATTCGTTTGGTTATTGGGAGCCGGAGGACGACCGGCAGTTCCTGCGCAAGGGGCGCCTGGCGGTGGTAGCGGACGGTATGGGCGGCTACGAAGGCGGTCAGGAAGCCAGCCGCCTGGCGGTGGAAACGCTAGTGGCGGCTTATCGCGATTTTCGCGGCGACGACCCCCAGGCGGCGCTGATCGAGGGCTTGCAGGCGGCCCACGAGCAGATCCGGCAATACAGCTTTATGCATCCAGAACTGCAGGGCATGGGAACGACCTGCACGGCGGCGGCGATCGTCAGGGGTGCCCACGTGGGTGCTCAATCCGATGCTCTCTACTACGTGCATGTTGGCGACACCCGGCTCTACCTGATCCGCGACCGCCGGATTACCAGAGTAACGCGCGACCACTCCTATGTAGGACGGCTGGTGGAGGCGGGAATGATCACCCCGGAAGAAGCCGAGCATCATCCGCAAAGGAACATTCTGACCGCAGCCTTAGGCACCAATCCCGATCTCATCATGGACTCGCCCGGGCGGCCTGAGCCGTTGCGTCCCGAAGACGTGCTCCTGATCTGCAGCGACGGATTGTGGGGGCAGGTACGCGATCCGGAGATTCTTGACGCCGTGGACAACCAGAGCGCGGAAAAGGCGTGCCGTGAGCTGATTCAACTGGCTCGAGAACGCGGCGGACCGGACAACATCACGGTCGAGATTCTGCGCTTGAGCTGAGGCGGGCTTGATCCTGAAGAGCAGAGTCTCGCACGGAAGTCTCCCCTTTCATGCAAACCAAGTAACAAAGTGCTCCAGACCACAAGTCCCGGAGGGGTGGCCTAGCTTAGCCCCGCGCTTCAGCGCGGGGTAAGTGGAAGGACGACTCAAGTCCCGTAGGGACGACCGAAGTTCTCGCGCACCCCTGCTGTGCTGGGCATCGTGAAAGCTACTCCCGGGAAGGGAAACCTCGCCTTCCAAGAGTGCAAAGCCTTGCACAGTTCACGCATTGCAACCCCTGCCTTACCTTGTAATTTGCTGAAATCACAGGATCGCCTTGATCCGGGAAGGTGTTTGTTTTGGCAGCGCACTTGCGTTTCCGATAATACCTATCATTGAGATAGGGATAATTAGGACAAGCCACAATGAAAGTTTCCCAAAAAGGACTGTATGCGTTGCAGGCGCTGATGATGCTGACCCGGCGCTATAACCAGGGTGCCATCAGGATTCGCGACATAGCCTATGAAGAGAATTTGCCGGAAAAATTTCTGGAGCTGATTCTTCTCGAACTGAAGAACGCGCGCATCGTGGAGAGCGTGCGCGGTGCCAAGGGCGGATACCGGTTGCGCCGGGCGCCGTCGGAGATCCGGCTCAGCGAGATCATCCGTTTGATTGACGGCCCGCTCGCGCCTTTTGGCGATGCGGATCAGTTGCGCGTGCTGATCGATCGCGATGCGCACCACAGCGCCCTCTACAAAGTGTTTCTGGAAGTGCGGGATGCCGCCGCCAGGATTCTGGAGAATACGACACTGGCCGACCTGATCAGCCGTGGACCCGCGGCTGGTTCCCACCCGAAAGCCAGCGAAAGGCAGACCATCGGCAGGAAAGCCAGCCGGAAAAAGAAGACCGAGGCCAAGGTGCTGCCGATGTTGGCGGTGGGCGAGGGTCACGACTAAGCGCAGCTGCCAGGTCAACCTCCAATTCCTGAAACGTGGCGCTCTTGCACCGCCACGAACAGCCTCTTTCGCTTTCTCGCAGATTCATTTCTAATGCTCCGCTATGACACGTAGACTCGCCTGGTTGTGCTTCAATCTTTTCTTACTGGCAGCTCTTATTCTTCCGGCTCTCGCCGCCGATCGTGATTCTGATCGCGAGATCGCGAATCGTCTGATTGCGGAGTCTTTAAAGCCCTCGTCCCTGGAAACAAATCTTCGCCGCTTGAGCGATGAAATTGGGGGACGCGTTCCCGGGACTCCGGCCTTCCAGCGAGCGGTGGATTGGGGCGTGGCCGCGTTCAAAGACGCCGGCGCCGACAGCGTGCACACCGAAGAGTTCTCTATCCCGCATTCATGGGCGGAGGGCGCGACGGTGATGACGGCGTCGCTATATTCCGGAACTACTTTTACTGTCCACGCTGTATCGGTCGCGTGGGCGCCGGCGATGCCTGCGGCCAAGCATGTGCCGATCGTGGATGTAGGGGAAGGTTCGGTCGCCGAGTTTGCCAAGGTTGGCGATGTTGCGGGAAGAATCGTGCTGGTGCACAACAAGGTGCTGGCGACCTGGGCCGATCTTTACGCCGAAGACGATCGGGCACCCGCAGTGGTTGCCCTTGCGGTGAAAGGGAAGGCCAAGGCCGTCGCGTTCATGGCTTCCCGAGGGCACGGGATCCTTTATCGGCACACGAACTCCGACGCGGGCGAAATTGATGTGCTGCCCCAGGTCGTGGTGGCGCGCGAAGACGGAGAGCGAATTGCCCGCTTGCTGGCGTCGGCCAATCCGGTGTGGGCCGATCTTTCGATTCCCAACAAAATTGGCGGTGCGATCAAGACCTGGAACGTGGTGGCCGAGATTCGCGGCAGTGAAAAGCCGGACGAGTTTGTAGTGCTCGGCGCGCACCTGGATTCCTGGGAACTGGGAACGGGCGCTCTCGACAACGGATGCAATGCCGCGCTGGTGATTGATGCGCTGCGTGCGATCAAGGCATCCGGTCTGAAGCCGCGGCGATCAATACGCTTCATCCTGTTTTCGGGCGAAGAGCAAGGGGAGATGGGATCGCGGGCCTACGCAGTGACACATCGCAGCGAACTCGACCGGGCGGCAGGCGTGGTCATCTTTGATTCCGGCACTGGAAAAATGACGGCGTTCTCAACTGGCGGACGCAAAGACGTTGTTCCGGCTGTGCGGGCGATGGTGGCTCCATTGGGAGAACTTGGCGTTCCGAGAGTCGATGCGACAGCCGAGGTAGGCACGGATCATTACGACTTTATGCTCGAGGGTGTGCCCACGTTTGTCGTCGACCAGGAGGAAGCAAACTATATGGAGAATTATCACGCGACCACCGACACCTTCGACAAGGTAGATTTCGCGCAACTCAAGAAGAACGTGGCCGAAGCGGCCGAATTCACTTTCGCGCTGGCGAATGCTGCCGATCGCGTCGGCCCGCGCCTGAACCGCGCCCAGATCGAGCAGACCTTGCATGAATCCCATCTCGACCAGGAGTTGAAAGACACGGGCATGTGGGACGAATGGGCCAATGGAAAACGAGGGAGAGAGCAGTAGCGCAGGTCTCCCTTCTTCGTTCTTCCCAGACCTGACACCTGACACCTGATTCCCGTAAGATTCCCTGTGCTCGTCTTCTGGATTGTCTTCAATCTTTTCGTGCTGGCGATGCTGGCCCTAGACCTGGGCGTGCTGAATCGCCGCCCCCACCGCGTCGGCTTCCGCGAAGCGCTTGCGTGGTCGGGAGCCTGGATCGCACTGGCAGCCGGGTTTGCGGTGCTGGTGTGGTTCTGGCACGGGCGAACGGATGCGCTCCAATTCGTGACTGGCTACGTAATTGAGCTGTCGCTAAGCGTCGACAACCTGTTTGTATTTCTGGTCATCTTCCGCTACTTCAACGTACCTGACGAACACCAGCACAAGGTGCTGCTCTGGGGAATTCTAGGGGCGCTGCTCATGCGTGGTTTGTTTATCGTGGCCGGCGTGAGCCTGTTTCGCCGTTTCAGTTGGATCACCTACGCTTTCGGCGCTTTGCTTGTCTATTCGGGACTGAAACTTCTGCGGCGGGTCAAAACGGAAGTCCGTCCCGAGAAAAACGTTTTTCTACGCCTCTTCCGCCGAACTCTTCCCGTGACAAAAGATTATGTAGGCGGTCAGTTCTTTACCCGCAAAAGCGGAGACCGTCTTTACGCCACTCCGCTGCTGGTGGCTCTATTGCTGGTTGAGACCAGCGACATTCTTTTGACCGTGGATTCGATCCCCGCCGTGCTCGCCATCACCCTGAACGCGTTTATTGTCTATACCGCGAATGTGTTCGCCATTCTCGGTCTGCGCTCGATGTACTTTGCGTTGGCGGGAATGATGGACCGCCTTCACTACCTGCATTATGGATTGTCGGTGGTGCTGATTGTCGTCGGGCTCAAAATGCTGGCCTCGCATTATGTATACATTCCCACCGGACGCGCCTTGGCGATTGTGCTCTTTGTTTTGGGGGCGTCGATCGTTGCTTCGCTGCTGAATCCCCAGAAGAAAACGCCAGTGTAACCCGCGAAGTGGCATAACACGAAAGCCCCGCATCCAACCGCGAAGCGGCAGCACGAAAGCCCGGCATCCAGCCCCGAAGCGGCAGCACAGGAAAGCCCGCATCAGCCGCGAAGCGGCAGCACAGGAAAGCCCGGCACGTAAGTGCCGGGAGGATGGAGGCGGAACAAATCGAGTCCCGTTAGGGACGGCACCCTCATACGCTATGATGATTGCTCATGATCAGCATTCCAGTCGCCACGCCGTCGCGCCCCTATGAAGTGCTCATCGGAAGCGGCCTGCTCGCTCGTGCCGGAGAATGCCTCGGCAAGATCCTCGAAACCCGTCGTGCGTTTGTGATCACCGTCCCGCCCGTAAGGCGGCGTTGGACAATAATCCTGGTGAAATCGCTGTCGGCCGCGGGAATCGAAACCGGCATCCTCGAGATGCCCGATGGCGAACGCTCGAAACGTCTCACCACGCTCGAGAAGCTGGCCGAGAAACTCGTAAAACAAGGCGCGGATCGCGGCGTTACGCTGATCGCGCTCGGCGGCGGCGTAGTCGGCGACGTGACCGGATTCCTGGCCTCGATCTACATGCGAGGCGTCGATGTCATCCAGGTTCCGACCACCGTGCTGGCGCAAGTCGACGCGGCGATCGGCGGAAAAACCGGCGTCAACCTCATATCGGGAAAGAATTTGCTCGGGACTTTCCACCAGCCGCGCGCCGTGCTCATTGACCCCGCCGTTCTGGAGACTCTGCCTTCGCGTGAATACTGTGCTGGCCTGTACGAATCGCTGAAGTGCGGCATCATCGGAGATCCGGGATTGTTCAAGCTTTTTGAAGATCGGCGTCGCGAAATTCTGGATCGCGATCCGGTGGTGGTAGAGAAAGTCATTGCCGATTCCGTGCGCCTGAAGGCCTCGGTGGTAAGTGCCGACGAACGCGAAGGCGGTTTGCGTCAGGTGCTCAACTTCGGACACACCATAGGACATGCGCTGGAAGCCGAAACCCGCTACACCCAGTTGCTCCACGGAGAAGCAGTTGCGTGGGGCATGATCGCGGCCACGCACATCGCGCTCTCCACGGGCAAACTCGATAGCGTAACGGCAGGACGCATCACCAACGCGGTCCTGGGCTTCGGCAGACTGCCGCGCATGAAGTTCCAGACCGCGAGCGTCCTGAAACGGTTGCGTTCCGACAAAAAGACGCGACAGGGAGTGGTGCACTTTATTCTGCCGCGTGAAATTGGCAAAGTTGAGATCGCCAGCGATGTGCCGGAAGCAATCGTCCGCGAAGCGGTAGACGAGATCAGGAAACTGGCGCGCAATTAGATTCAGTGGAGCGACGGGCGTCTCACCCGTCCCGCGTGCGCCTGCGGAAACATCGCGGCCGGGCGGAGACGCCCGGCTCTCCACAAACTACAACCGTATGAATCAAGAACTGAATCCGCGGATCGTAGGTGCGGCTCCCGCCGGTGCGCAAGACCGCGAGTCGGCGTCAGCCGCCGTTCGCGAGATGTTCACCTCGATTGCGCCCCGCTACGACCTGCTGAATCACGTTCTATCCTTCAACATCGACCGCTTGTGGTGGAGGCGAACGGCGCGCAGCTTCGATGCCATTCTGAAGCGTCCCAATGCTCGCGTGCTCGATCTCTGCTGCGGCACCGGAGACATGACGTTCGCTCTACGCCGCCGCGCGAACTCCGGCGCTCCACAGATTCCCCCACAGATTGTAGGTGCGGATTTCTCTCACGCCATGCTGCAGCGCGCAGCGGCCAAGGGAAAAGGTACGACGCTGCGGCCTCCACAATGGGTCGAAGCCGACGCGCTTCGGCTGCCGTTTCCCGATGGTTATTTCCATCTGGTGACATCGGCATTCGGCTTCCGCAACCTGGCCGACTACGATGCCGGATTGCGCGAGATTGCGCGCGTGCTGGCTCCCGGCGGAGAATGCGGCATCCTCGATTTCGGAGAGCCCGGCGGATTGATCGGCCAGTGTTACCGCGTCTACTTCAAGAAAGTTCTTCCCGCGATCGGCACCGTACTTTCGGGAGTGCGTGGCCCGTATGCCTATTTGCCCGCGTCGGTCGAACGCTTTCCCTCGCCCGACGAAATGCTCAGCCGCATGCATCAGTCCGGCTTTCGCGAGGTCTCGTTTACCCCATACACATTCGGCGTCGCGGGGCTGTATCGCGGAGTGAAGAATGCTTGATACCGTTCTAAAGCGTTTTGAAGAGCCCGAGGAAGTGCGAACCTTCGAAAAAGGAAAATTCGAACTCGTCCACATCGGCGGCATGACCATCGGCCGCGCCACCTACCAGCCCGGATGGAAGTGGTCCGTTCATGTCGGCCCCACCGTGGGCGCGTCGCGTTGCAACGTCGAACATGTTGGATTGGTGCTCTCCGGCTGTGCCACGGCTGCGATGGAGGACGGCACCATTCACGAACTCCGCGCCGGCATGCTCTTCTACATTCCACCCGGACCTCCCGGTCACGACAGTTGGGTAGTGGGCGATGAGCCGTATGTCTCGCTGCACTTTCTCGGGGCTGATCGGTATGCCAACAAATAGAGTGTGTACCGCTTCGGGTACCCCCCCCCCCCCCCCCCCCCCC
>DATFZT010000109.1:0-14525 GCA_035314185.1 Terriglobales bacterium | reverse complement strand
CCCCCCCACAATTCCCTGCAAAATATTGATGTTAAAGGAGTTACTTGTAAGATATTCCGGACATTGGACTTAAGCCCGATTTTCGGGCTAAATTCCCGTTTTGGGGCGGTTTTTTGGGGAGTATCCCTCTTTTCACAGTGGGTTCGCTCACACCCGCTTCACGCTTCTGTTTATCAAAGAGTACTGGCTTCTGCGGCTTTGCCGGTCAGAGATTATTGTCGCAGCGGGCGGGTGGGCAGGCTGTGATGGTGCGCACCGAACGATTGTGATGAAAACACCCACCGCTTCAACTCCGCTCAAGCAGGCTCTTCGCAAAGTGCGCGAAGGATAGAGCACCCTCCTGCCGGATTGATGCGGGGTAGATCAAAAGCGCGGGCCCGCTCTCGTAGAATGGGAAGTCAAAGTCCCCGCCCTGTCTCAGAAGGCGCGACAAGGACGGGCCACCCTCGGGATTGAGATCAGTGAAAGGGTGGGCCAGCCCCCCAAATTAACTTCAAAGATGTTACGCCGACGGCCCTCTGGAGGCGGCGGCAAGTCCACGGCTTTCGTTGACTTGCCAGTTTCACCGACGTAAGATTTGCCCCTGATGATCGGCCAAACCATCTCTCACTACCGCATCGTCGAGAAGCTCGGCGGCGGCGGCATGGGTGTGGTCTACAAGGCCGAGGACACCCGACTCCACCGTTTCGTGGCACTCAAGTTCTTGCCTGACGAGGTGGCCAGAGACCCGCAAGCACTTGCACGTTTCCAGCGTGAAGCGGAGGCGGCGTCAGCGCTCAATCATCCCAATATCTGCATGATTCACGATATCGGCGAGCAAGATGGACATACCTTCATTGTGATGGAATTTCTCGATGGCGCCACCTTGAAGCACCTGATCGGCAATCGCGCGATGGAACTGGAAACGGTGTTATCACTGGGCATCGAAATTGCCGACGCGCTGGATGCAGCGCACTCAGCGGGCATCGTTCACCGGGACATCAAGCCAGCCAATATCTTCGTCAATAAGCGTGGGCACGCGAAGATTCTGGATTTCGGACTCGCCAAGGTTACGCACCTTTCCAGCCCGACGGCGCAAGGCACGTTAGGATCGGCGCAACCAACGATGATCAGCGAAGAGCTTCTTACCACTCCGGGATCAGCTTTGGGAACCGTCGTTTACATGTCGCCGGAGCAGGCACGAGCCAAGGAAGTGGACGCACGCACGGATTTATTCTCGTTTGGCGCTGTTCTTTACGAGATGGCTACCGGCACCGTGCCGTTTCGCGGAGATAGCACGGCGATAATTTTCGACGCCATCCTTAACCGTGCGCCGGTGGCTCCGGTTCGACTCAATCCTGACCTGCCGCCAGAACTGGAACGAATCATCAACCGAGCGCTGGAGAAGGACCGTACATTGCGCTACCAGCACGCTTCAGAGATGCGGGCTGAACTGCTGCGTTTGAAGCGGGACACCGACTCCAGCCGCAGCCCGGCCGCCGCGGCTGCGGAGTTGGGCATTCCCGTGAGCAGCGCCGGAAAACCGGAGGCAGCAACTTCCGCAATGCCAGGAAATGTCCCGGCAGGGTCAAGCGCAGCAACGTCAAGCGCAGCAACGCCGGTAGCGACCGGGGCGAGTGGAACGGTTGCC
Source organism: Terriglobales bacterium (assembly GCA_035314185.1). GTDB lineage: Bacteria > Acidobacteriota > Terriglobia > Terriglobales > Acidobacteriaceae > Acidiflorens. Next base: position 12,895 of record DATFZT010000109.1, on the reverse strand, counting down.
GCTGGATCTGCGAGCTCCGGTGTGACGGCTGCCGAGCCAGTCCGCGGAAAGCGATGGGCGGTGTTTGGGGTCGTGGTTGCACTCGTGCTCGCGGCGATGGCAGCGGGTGGATATTACTTCCTGCACCGAACGCCGAGTGCGATTGATTCAGTAGCGGTATTGCCGCTCGCTAATGCCACGTCAAACTCAGAAATGGACTATCTCGCGGACGGCATCACGGAAGGAGTGATCAACCATCTATCGCGGCTGCCAGGGCTGCGGGTGATGGCCCGCAGTACGGTTTTCCGCTACCGGCAGGCGCAGCAGGATCCGCTGCAGATCGGGCGCGACCTGAAGGTGGGAGCGGTAATTGTGGGCCGCCTTACGCAACACGGGGACACGCTTAACGTCGAGGCTGAGATGGTAGACGTGAGCAACGGCTCGCAGATCTGGGGTGAACAGTACCAGCGCAAAGCGTCCGATATCGCTACCGTGCAAGACGACATTGCCTCCGACATTTCCGGTCAGTTGCGGTTGAAGGTAAGTGGCAGTAGCGATGAGAAGAAGCATGCCACCGAGAATGCCGAGGCCTACCAGCTCTACGTGAAGGGGCGCTTTTACCTAGCGCAGCGCACGCGCGAAAGCCTTTACAAAGCCTTGGATCAATTCAATCAGGCGATTGCCAAGGATCCAAATTACGCACAAGCCTATACCGGGTCGGCGGACGCATACGTCCTTCTCTTTGATCGCGAATGGATTTCCAACGCCGAAGCCTCGCCCAAGATCCGCGGCGCGGCACAGCGGGCGATCGAACTCGACCCAACGCTGGCCGAGCCACACGCCGCCCTGGCAGTCCTGAAGGAACAGGCAGATTGGGACTGGACAGGAGCAGAAGCCGAATATCGCAAAGCGATCGCACTGAACCCGAACGACGCCACATCCCACCATTGGTATTCGACTCTGCTACAGAACTTGGGGCGATTCAAGGAGGCTTTGGCTGAGGATGAGAAGGCTTTGGCGCTTGATCCCGCTTCTCCCCAGATTAATGCGAACCATGCGTCGATCCTGACTGACATGCATCGTTATGACGATGCCTTGGCGGAGTTGAACAGGCTCGTTGCCGCCAACCCGGAATTCCCGCCCAACTATGGATTCCGCGCCATTGTGTACTGGCGCTTGGGGAATCAGGACGCGTACGTGGCAGATGAGGTCGTGGCCATGAAGAAGAGCGGCCGGCCGGAACGGGCGGAGGCGTTTGCTGCTGGATATCGGGGGGCCAAGCTGAAGGGGGCGTGCACCGCGCTGATCGAGGTACTGAACAACGAGTCGCAAAAGGAGTATGTTTCACCGAATGAGATGGCAAGTTTCTACGCGCTGATGGGAGACCGCGACCATGCTTTCGAGTGGCTGGAAAAAGGTTACGCGGAGCGGTCGGGGCGCATGGAATACCTGAAGGACGATGACTTTTTTGAACCCTATCACTCCGATCCGCGATACATCGATCTGCTCAAACGCATGGGCTTGCCGCAGTGACCCCTGCGGCGTCCCTGGAAAAGCCCTTGAAGGGCGGGTAGCAGGGTGCGCCACTTCTCACGCTTTTTGAGAAGTGGCCCACCACCGCGATCGCTGTATAGGCTTCTGTTGTCACAGCGGCACGATAAACGTCCTGTCTGTCCCCGGTTTTTCTGTCCCCGGTTTTTCCGTATCAGGGCATCGCTTCAGCGATGCCGCAACCCCGCACTCAAGCGACTACTCGCACTTGTTGTAGTCCGGTCGTTCGGCAGCGCAAACATTCTTGCCGCCCGAGACAGGCTTTCCGTCAAAAGTAGCGGACACCGTTTTGCTCTTTGTTATGTTGGGACGGCTGTTATCGCAAGACTTTGCCGCTTTGTCCGCGCATTCTTTTTCTGAATCGGCGGCAACCTTCTCATCGCAGCTTGCCGTTCCGTTACACTTGGAGAAGGATTCCTTCTCCTTGCCGGGGCAGGCTGTTCGCGTAGTTTTGAGCACGCATTCACCCGCGAAGGCGGGCACGGAAAGGCTGAACAACAACAGACAAGCTACAAGCACTCTCATTTATTGATTCCCTCCGGCTACGAAGGCTAGCATGTTTCAACGTGTTCTTCTACCGTACCGTGCAGTCGAACGCAAAGGATAAGACCCGCCAAATTTCCCGGTCCGTGGATCATGATGGCCGTCGCCGCGCCACAATATTTCCCCGCGTTGACCTCAGGCGCTAAAAGCGCGGCATCTTTTTGGCGCGTTTGCGGCACGAGTGAAAAGTCGTGCCCTTTCAAATCAAACCTCGGCGGCGTCTTTGGGAGGGTTAGCGGCACGACTGCGGAAAAACAGTTCCGGAGGAGAAGGTGTGACCTCAGCGGCTGAAGCCGCAATCAAGACAATGCAGTTATCGCAGCGGTGAACCGCTGCGCCACCCAAAAGCCGGGCGAAAAGCCGCCTGAGATTATTTTTCGATCGTCTTCATATCCAGGCTCTTCCACAGATACCAGCAGGCGATCGAGCGATAGGGAGACCACGGTTTTGCGATCTTTTCCATTACGGCGGGCTTCGGCCACTTGCGTTTCTTGTAATGCTTCTTGATGGCGGCTTGTATGCCGTAGTCGCCAGTGGGGAGAATATCGGGGCGGCGCAGGGTGAACATCAGGAACATGTGCGCGGTCCAGACGCCGACGCCTTTGACCTGGGTTAGATGCGCGATCACTTCTTCTTCGGGCAATTCTGGGAGGTGTTCGAATTTCAGCAGGCCGGCTTTGGTCTCCTCGGCTAGATCGCGCAGATATGAGGTCTTCTGGCGCGACAAGCCTACGCCGCGCATTTCGGCGTCGGTCAGTTTGAGGATGCCTTGGGGCGTCAGCGGATCGCCGGCGAGTGCGGTGAAGCGATCGAAGATGGTGGCGGCGGCTTTGCCGTTCAACTGCTGATAGAGGATCGACTCGGCCAGGGCGTGGAAGGTGGGCTCGCCGTACTGCATTCGGTACGGGCCTACGTGCTCGATAATCGCGGCGAGGACGGGGTCAGATTTTTTCAGGTGGTTGATCGCCAGATGATGGATCGCTTTTTTCATCGCCGTTGCTCCTCAGGGGTCGTAGTTCGCGCGCCGTCCCTAGCGGGACTCAATTTGCACGCTTCGCGTTCCCGGCACTCACGTGCCGGGCTCTCCTGTTTCTGACGCTCCGCGGCTCGTGGATGGTGCATTCCACGTTTTCGCGGGACATCAAGCTATGCAGGGGGACGGGGAAAAAGTTTAGCATATGGGCGAACAAATGGCGAATCAGAAGATCGGGTAGTTATTGGGTCAGTTTGAGAAACACATTCCCTCAGCGGCTAAAGCCGGGATGAAAATTCGATGCTTACGGCGCGGCTGAAGCCGCGCCCCTTCAAAACAAATTCAAATTGAGCCAACTACCGATCTTCTCAGGATGGAAAGTGGAAGTGCACGTCGTGCCTGGAGGCTACGGGCGTGCCGTCGAGAGTGGCTGGCTGGTAGTGCCAGCGGCGTAGAGTGGCCTCAATCTTTTCGTCGATGCCGTGGCCGATGGCCTGCACAATTTTGGTTTCGACTACGCTGCCCTGGGAGTCGATCGTCACTTCAATCACCACATCGCCCACCAAGTCACGGGGAAGCTCAGCGCGGTCGACGGGAGGATCGGGATACACCACCGGATATGCTACGTGAACTTCATGGCCGGTGATCGGTCCATCAATCATGGTGCCTAGCGGAGATCCGGCGTGGGAGTTGTGATCGCCGACTTCCTCGTTGGCTAGCACCTGTTGAGGCTTGGACGGCAGGGCTTTCGTCTGCCGACTGGGGTGCTTCTTGCTCGCCCGCGGGAATAGCAACTTGGCCGCATCCTGGTGCTTGTCATTGTTTGCGCCCGATGGAAAGTAAATCAGTTTGTAGGTGTGGGCGCCGTCTCCGTATGCGAGCCAAGTGGGACTTAGGTCGATCACGTTGGGATTGTGGAATACGATCGCGGCCAGCACAGCCAGGTGTGCGGCCAGAGACAGTCCTACCGCACGATAGCGGCGGAGTATGGAACTCGTGGGCTGGAGGCCAGTGAACACTTCACTCCCTAGTTTACTGGATTGACGCACAAAGGGAGAAAAGGTTTCGCGGAGGCGGGGTTACTGACAACTGGCATTGGGATCCGGGAAGCGCGCTCAGCGCTTAAAGCCGCCCATTTCCTCTGGGTCCGATTGGCACGGCTAACGCCTTGCCCTTCCCGTCCGTACCCGAACATAGTCCGGGGGTGATCCGAGACGGGGCAAGCCCCGTCTCTACACGGCCTACTTGCCGGCCTGCTGTTCGGCTATATCTCCGATCACGGGCAGCTTGAACATCTGTCCCTGATAGGCCTTAAGCACCAGAATCAACCAAATCACGAAGCCTGCCAGACTGACGAGCGGCCACAACACGACGGTAGCCCATCCGAGGAATGGGATGTGCGCAATGATGGACAGGCCGATCCAAAGCACCGTCCAGGCGGCTGCAAAGAAGAGGCATTGAAAGGCATGGAAACGGATGAAGCGCTTTTTGTTGAATTGCTCCAGCACCAGAAACACAATCGCCGGAATGATGGTCACGTAGGCTAGCGCGCCAGCCACGTTATCGGTGAGTCCGGCGGCCGCGGGTGCGGACGCAGATTGGACAGCGCCGCCAGCACACTTCGAACAGGTCGTTCCATCGGCAATCTGCGCTCCACAGGTTGGACAAAAAGCCACAGGGCCTCCTTTGAGATGACAGGCAAGTTATCAGAACGTTTGCCGGGGCGCAATGGCGGCGTGGCAGGCATTTTGGCGGGCGTATTCTGCGCTTTTTTTCACGGTTGCACCCAGTACGATCCGGCTGATTAAAATTTCTAATCGAGGCATTACTAGTTACCGTCTCTCGGTGTCGCGGTTCTCTGGTATATTGCGCGGATTCCCTGGAGCGGTTTGGGGCCGAATTTTGGGCCGTGCTCGGTGGGTGAAAAACGGGAGCCGCGTCAACTTTATGGGCCGCATCGTAGTTCTTTTTCTCCGGCGGTTGTGGTTGCCCACGCTCGTGTTCGGCGCTTTCTGCCTGATATGTGTCGTGGTGTACATGCGGCTGGAGGGGCTCGGCGCGATGGACGCGTTTTTCTGGATCTTTCATCCGCACGCGATTGATTATCGGGCCGTCCGCACGGCTACCAAGCTGTTTTCGATTTTCGTATACGTGGGAGTATTTGCCTTTCAGGTGTGGATCGCGGAGCGGGTGCTGGTCACGATCTTCAACCGGCAAGGCTTGGAGGCTTGGAAATCCATGGTCAACGACGCCAACATCGCGAAGCTCAAGAATCATTTCATCATCTGCGGATACGGCCAGGTGGGGCGGACGGTGGTCGACCAGCTTACCCGGCTGGAGATTCCGTTTGTGCTGATTGAGACCAACGAAGGACTGTGCCGGGAACTGCTGAACGAAGGCGTGCTGGTGATTCAGGGGGACGCCAAGCGGCACGACACACTGCTGCAAGCTGGCATCGAGCGGGCGTGCGGCATTTGCATCGTGATCGACAGCGACGCCGACAATCTTTACATCACGGTCACCGCGCGTTCGCTGAACGTCAAGGCGAAGATCATCACGCGCGCCGGGCAGCAGCGCTACGCCACCGCGATTCGCAACTCGGGCGCCGATGAAGTCATTATCCCGGAATATGAAGGCGGCCTGATGACCGGACGAATGATCCAGAGATACTATCCGGCACAAGGGAGTTTGGAGTAGGGCGCGCGGTCGTCATCGTCGTCTTTGCCCGGCGGCTACCTTCCCACTAACATTCCAACTATCATTTCAAGTATCAAGTACGGGATTCTCTTGAAAGGCAAGAGTATTGATGATCACAATTGTTTCGGGACTGCCGCGTTCGGGCACGTCGCTGATGATGCAGATGCTGGATGCGGGCGGGCTGCCGGTTCTCTCCGACGGGGAACGCAAGGCCGACACCGACAACCCGAAGGGCTACCTGGAGTGGGAGCGCATCAAGCAGCTTCCGAAAGAACCCAGTCTGATTGCCGAGGCGGAAGGCAAAGTGGTGAAGGTCATCTCGCAACTGATTTTGTCGCTGCCGCCGGGCCATGACTACCGCATCGTGTTCATGCAGCGTCCGCTACCGGAGGTGCTGAAGTCGCAGGATGAAATGCTGCGACGGCGCGGCAACACGGACTCGAAGACCGACACATCCGCCATCGAGGAGGCCTTTCAGCGCCACCTGATCGAAGTGAACAAGTGGATTGCGGGCAAGGCGAACATGCAGGTGGCGCGCGTGCATTATCATCGCGTGCTGCGCGAACCGAAGGCAGTGGCCGAAGAAGTGGCGGCGTTCTTGCAGGTCCCGCTCGACATCGCGGCCATGGTTCAGCAAGTGGATGGGAGCTTGTATCGGAATCGGATGAAGTAGCTTCAGTAAAAAAGGGCACGGCTGAAGAGGCTGCGGAAAAACGCAATCGGTCGAAAACGGGCGACCACCAGGGCTAAAGCCGCGCTGATTTTACGGGACTTACGCGGCCCTGAAGGGCCGCTCTTCCACGGTGATCCGCGCATTCGTGAGTTTTTCCGCAGGCTGTGAAGCCGTGCCCTGCGCAAAACGTGTCCGAGCCAGAGTTCTGTGATGATCCCAGACGGGGCAAGCCCCGTCTCTACACGAGTTATGAGACAGCTGCTACTTCGCGGTTACCAGCGAATGAGTGATGGCGTGGACGGAGAGCGCGATGCGATTTTGCACACCGACTTTGCGCATCAGTTTCGCGACGTGAGCCTTCACGGTGCGCTCTTCGATGCCGAGGGCGGAGCCGATCTCTTTGTTAGAGCGGCCGGCGACCAGCATTTCGAGAACTTCCTTCTCGCGGTCGGTAAAGGAAATCCGGCCGGCGGGGAAGATGCGACCCGGAGAGGCGCTGACGCGTTCGATGAAAGTCGAGAGAACGCGGCGCGGAGCCCATACCGAACCCTGATTGACGACGCGGAGAGCTTGAATAAACTCGGCTGGTGAGGCGGCTTCGTCGACGTAGCCTTTGGCGCCGGCGGCAATGGCTTTGAGGACACTTTCATCGTCCATGCCGGAGCCGGTCACGATGATGCGGAGGTCGGGCCGCACGGCTTTCATGCTGGCCATAATGTCGTACAGGTTTTGGCCGCCGCGGTTCCCGAGGAGGACCAGATCGATGGCCTGTAACTGGCCGAGGTCAGCCAGTGAGGCGGAGACCAGCTCCAGATCAAGTTCGGTATCGAAGAGGGCGCGGAATCCGACAAATCGCAGTGGATCGCTCTCCACTACGGCGACACGTATTAACGGCTTTCTGGCGACGGCAGCTTTCATCAAGGTTTCCCTGTTAGGATTGCATCCTGTTTAAGCTTGCCTGAAGTAGCAAAGAATTGGAACGATTGGTGAGGGAGACAAATTACGGGGGTAACCCCCAAAGTTAGGCACTAGAGGAGGGTCTGGCAGTGAAAAGAAGGCAGATGCGGCATTGGGCAGGGATTCTGGCGCTGGGCGGCGTGATGGGAGCGGGGCTTGTGCTGGCGCAGGCGCGGACGCAAGGGGCAGCGCAGACGTCAGGACAGACGACACAGTCGTCCACACAGTCTTCAACACAAACGACGGCGCCATCGTCAACGCCAGCGCAGACGGCGGCGCCGGCTTCAGCAACGTATCAGCCGAAGTTTGCGGGCGATCCGGCGCGCTCGGAATCGGAAGCGCAGGCGCTCGGCTATATGCGGGTGGTGCTTCGGGCGCAGCGTGAATACAAGAAGCGCCATGACAAGTACGCGGATTCGTTGGCCGCTCTGGCGGGCACGGCATCGTTCACCAAGCGCATGTCACAAACCACCGACCGCGGGGATTACACGGCCAGCTTCAGTCCTCATAAAGATAAGGGTAAAGATGACAAAGACGGCTTCGTGCTCACCATGACGCCGAACCACATGGACAGCGAACACCGCTCGTTCTATGCGGAAGACGATGGCGCGATTCATGCGGACGATCAGAAGGCCGCGGATCTGGATTCGCCGAAAGTGAAGTGAGGGGGTTCCGATGTCCCCGACATTGGATCAGTTGAGATGATGGGGAAATGTCATTCGGAGCCGGTGCTCTTTGTTCCGGATGGGGGGCCGGATGGGTCGGCATCAGGATGTGAATCATCGCGATCGGGACGGGTCGGCCGGGGCTGGACCGTGTCCACCTGATCGGCAATGCGTCGGACGGGCAGCGGGTCGCCATCGGTGCTGTGGCTGAGCAAGCGCTTGACGATGTCTTCGCGGTCGTGCGCGCCGTAGTCGTGGGCGAAGCGAGTGAGGGCCTCGGTCAGGATGTCGTGGTGGTGTACGTTTTCCAAACCCGGTTCGCGGGTGAGATTCAGCCACAAGCGATGAAGCAGGACGACGTCCTCGTTCTTCATGGTGGGCGTGTGTGGACCGATGCGGAAGGTATCGACGATGCCGTCGAGCTGAACGATCTGCAAGACAAACTGCCGTTTGGGTTCGGGTATGGCTTCCCAGGCGCTGCCCAGGGCGAAGGCCTGCTCGGCGGTGGTCATTTTACTGGAGAGGCCGCTGACGACGGTGGAGGACTCCAGATTGTGGGCGGTCTGCGCAATGGCCGACCAGGGGTCGCGAGCGGGGACAACCAGAAGTGAAATTCTCTTGCCAAAACTTTCGGCGACAGAGACGGCGCGAGTGAACAAGGTCTGCTCGTAGTCGCTGAAGATCTGCTCGGTCGAAAGGCCGTAGGCGGCGCTCCCGAATTGGCTGATGCGGGCGGTCATGACCACTACGTCATGTTCGTGGGTGTCGGTGCGATCGAGCACCCACTTGAGGTGGTTCAGCGTGTTGTAGTCGCGTACCGGGACGAGCACGTTGCCGGCACGGATGCCGACAGTTTCACGCTCGACGCTTTCCGCTTGCTGTAGCTGGAACTGCTCCTTCATCTGCGCCGCGTTGTGGGCGTGCTTGCGGCGGTTCACCTTTTCGGAGAAAGTGAAGATCGCGAAGAAGACGATCGAAAAAATCAGGCCGCTTACCGTGGCTACCGATTTGGTGAAGAGATTCACGATCGCGGTGGAGAGCAGAACCATCCCGACCGAAGCCAATCCGATGGGAATCTCGACGCCAAAGATGTGAAAATTGGGCGGCACTTTCCAGTTGCGCTCACCCTTATAGCGATAGCGGAGAACGAGCATGGAGACGGTTTTGAAGACGAAGCTCCAGACCACTCCGAAGGCGTACGCTTCGCCAAGGGTATAGATGTTGCCCCAACTGACGATGATAGTGAAGAGCTGAAGTCCTACGATCAGGTTGATGATGCGGTAGGTGGTTCCGTATTTTTTGTGCGGACGTCGGAACCAGTCGGCGAGCACGCCGTCCTCGGAGACGCGGTTGAGAACGCCATTGGAGCCGACGATGGCGGTGTTTACGGCGCCTGACAGAATCAGGAATCCGACGACTACGACGAAGGCGCGGAAGGCGAGACGCAGAACCTGTGGGCCGACCATGTTCATGGCGAGTCCGGCAATCAGGTTGTCGCTGTAAACCTTCATGCGGACGTTGTCGGGGATCAGCATGACCGCCAGCAACGAGACGAGGCCGGTGAAGACGAAGCTGTAGACGCCGATGACGATGGCGGTGCGCTTCAGGTTCTTCAGCTTAGGATGCGCGAGTTCCCGATAGACTTGGGCCAGGGATTCTTCGCCGCTCATGGCCAGTACGGAGTGGCCGAAGCCGATGATCAGTCCGAGAATGCCGAACATGTGCGGCAACTTGCTGTGCTTCCAGAAGCCGAGCGATTCTTCGCTGTAGTGGATGTTGGCGAGGGTGGGGAAGGGTGGCAGGTGGCCGCCGACCTTCAGCAGGGTGAACAGAGACCAGCCCAGCAGCATCACCACCATGACGGTCGTGATCTGCATGACCCAGAGGGCCTTTTCGCTGGATTCCTCGATGCCCTTGATGTTCTGCCACCAGAAATAAAGCGTGACCGCGACGGCAAACACGACCGCGGTGGCGTTCTCGCCGACCTGCGGCGTGCCGTTGAACAAATGATGTATGGCGGAGGGTATCAAGCCGTGCGCGTCAGCGATGCTGATGGTGTCGTTGATCAGACCGGCGATGTATTGTCCCGCGGAAACGCCGGAGACCGGCCCGGTCAATATGTAATCGAACATCAGGGCCGAGACACTGAGCTTGGCTAGGGTGCCTCCGAGGGCTTCTTTGACGACGCGATAGACGCCGCCGCGCACGAACATCGAGCAGCTTTCCACATAGACAGCGCGCACCGCGAACGCGAACAGCATGACGCCCAGAACAAACCATGGAGCGCTCTTGCCAATCGCCTGTTCGGCGATGCCGCCGGCGTAGAAGGCGGACGAGCCAAGGTCGTTGAGAATGACGGCGGCAGCTCGCCAGTAGGAAATGAAGGTGAGCATCACCGAGGTCGCAACCACAATGCGAACCCGGTTGTTGCCGGTTGGTGAATTTGAGGTTGACGACATGCGGCGGGGGCCCTAGTGGCTGTTTTCGTCCTTCCTATCCAATAAGGTTCCGACGTCTTCCCAGCCGGTCAGCAGCAGCACAATGACGGTTCCGGCCCATCCGGCGACAAACATGTATTCCAGAATTTTTATGAGTACAACGCTGATACGCATGACACGCTATGGTATCTGATTGGCACGGTATTCGGCGCTAGATTTATTGAGATCGCTTGCGACGGTTCAAATTCTGTTTGCTATTCTGATGAGTGCTCAAAATCCACCGAAGTGCGTGGGCGCTGACGCTGCTCTCGGCAGTCCTGCAGGTTGTGATCTTTCCGTTGCCGGGGATGTACTGGCTGGCGTGGGTGGCGGTGGCGCCACTGCTGGTGGCCATTCTACGGGCGCGCTCTCCGGAAACTCTGCAATTAGACGATCAGGCGCGGCTGTTGCCGGCGACGCCGTGGCAGGGGTTTCTGTTGGGCTACAAGTGCGGCATGCTCTGGTTTGCCGCGACGTGCTATTGGATTTTCGACACCATGCACCGCTACGGCGGGCTGCCGGTTCCGGTGGCCGTGCTGGCGCTGATCTTGTTCTGCATGTATGTGGGGCTGTATCACGGGATGTTCGGGCTGCTGCTGGCTTTGGTCGCCGGATCGAAGATCGCGGGATCGAAGCCGGTTGCCTCGGGAGCGTCGATCCGGCGTGCTCTGGCGGCGGCTCCGTTTCTGTGGGTCGCGGTTGAACTGGCTCGCACACGGATTACCGCGTTTCCATGGGAGCTGCTGGGATATTCGCAGACTGCGAATTTTGGGCTCACGCGGATTACGACACTCACCGGCGTCTACGGGCTCTCGTTTGAAATCGCGCTGGTGAACAGCGTTTTTGCGGCGGCGTTTCTGGCTCCGCGTGAAGGAGCAGAGCAGCGGCGGAAATGGTTGCTGGGGGCGGCGTGTGCGGCGGCGGTGATCCTGCAGGCGGGGCAGCTCTTGGCGCCTGCTGCGTTCTTGACGGACCGCAGCGCGCTGCTGGTGCAACCGAATATTCCGATCCTCGAAGGCGCGATGTGGACGAAGACTTATTTTCAGGACACGTTGCGGGACTTGACCGCGCTGAGTTTGCATCCGCCAGGAGAAATGAAGGATTCTCGACGGCATGACTTGATCGTGTGGCCGGAGTCGCCCTCGCCGTTCTACACGAACGATCCGCTGTTTCGAGATGCGGTGAGCGCGCTGGCGAGGCAGTCGGGAACCTGGGTGGTGACGGGTTCGATTGGAATCTCGCCGGCCATGCATGGCGGCGGAGGCAGTAGCGCAGAAAGCTCGCAGATCTTCAACTCCGCTGCTTTGGTCAATCCGCAGGGTGAGTGGGTCGGACGCTACGACAAAGTGCATCTGGTGCCCTTTGGCGAATACTTGCCGTTTCCGCAGGTGTTTGGCTTTGCCGGGGGGCTGACCAAAGAAGTGGGAGAGTTTCAGCGGGGCGCGTCGCGCACTCCACTCGCGGCCGGAGGCGAGCGGTTCGGGATATTTATCTGCTATGAGTCGATTTTTCCCGACGAAGTGCGGCAGGGACCGCTGCAGGACGCGCAGGTTTTGCTGAACATCTCGAATGACGGCTGGTACGGGGACAGCGGTGCCTGGGCGCAGCATCTGCAGCAAACGCAAATGCGGGCGATCGAAAATAATCGCTGGCTGCTGGCCGGCACGAATACGGGGATGACGGCATCGGTCGACCCTTACGGACGAATCGTAGCGGCGACTCCGCGCAAGGTCCGCACCGCGCTGGCGGCCCCTTACACGCTAATTTCGGGAACCACGTTTTACACGCGGCATGGCGATTGGTTCGCATATCTGTGTGCGATAATTTCAGCAGGCGTGCTGCTGGCGCGGTTTGTGTTTCCTCAGGGGCTAAAGCCCCAGTCTGAATGATTCTTGCGGTGCGGCTGAAGCCGCACCCTTTCAAAGCGTTTCAGTAAATAGAGCCGAGTGATAAATCATGTTGGATGAACTGGAACAGCAATACACTTCCTTAAAGACCAAGGTTCACGACCTGCGGGAGTATCTTTGACGCCGGGAAACTGCGCCAGCAGTTCGCCGAAATCGAAAAGCAGGCGTCGGATCCGAATTTGTGGTCGAATCCTAAAAAATCTCAGCAGGTAATGCGCGAACGGAAGCGCCTGGAAAGCCTGTTGTCGCTGGAAGGCGACCTGGCGCGCCGGACCGACGACATCGCCACCTATTTTGATCTGGCCGGCGAAGGTGAGAACGTGGCTGCTGACTTGCAGCGCGACTTGGATTCTCTGCGCGAACTGGTGGACCGCGTCGAAACTGAGACGCTGCTTTCGGGACCGAACGACGGGTTGAATGCGATCATGACGATTCATCCTGGGGCCGGTGGAACCGAGTCGCAGGACTGGGCG
>DATFZT010000108.1:0-7230 GCA_035314185.1 Terriglobales bacterium | reverse complement strand
AGAAGCAAAACCTCTCGCGCAAATCGAGAGGCACTCTTACAGTGAAGTGGGCTGGATCTCGAGACAAAAATCCTCTCGCCCTCCGGTCGAAGGGAGAAATTTTCTCTTGACATCCCTTTTTATAGAACTCATTGACCGGATCTGGTCTGTGGGGCCAGACCCTACTGCAACAGGCCAACTTCCTGGATTGAGCCACGCTTCTTGGTCACCGTGATGGGCGCCGAGGTTGCGCTTTCGTAGACCGTAACCGGTGGTCCTGATACAGGGCAGCACGGAGCGATCGAATTCCCGGAGTAGACTGCCGTTAACGTGTGGGCGCCGGGCGCGAGTTGTGACGCGCTGAGCGGCAGACGTGCCGCAGACTTCGTGGCGCTGGTCGGCATCAGCGTTCGCTTCGCGAGCAAGGTTGACCCCAACATGAAATCGACCGTACCGCTGGGCACGCCGCCGCCGCCGGGATTGGCGGACACCACGACCGTCAGAGTGGTCGACTGCCCGGGCCGGAGAATGTGCCGCGCCGCGGTCAGCTTCACCCTCAATGAGTTGTATTTTGCGATTCCTGTGTTTTCGTAGGCGCCGATGTCAATGTTCGAACCCGTCGTCGAGCCGGTAATCCGAGGATTCCCGATGAAGTCGGTGCTGCCATAGATGGAGTCGGGGGAACTGCCATCGGGATCACACCAGCCCACGCTGCACGGGAGGCTGGTGCTGCCCGCACCGACGGCCGGAGAGGAAGGGAGAGTGTCAAAGTTTGGCGGCGCGGCTCCGAGATTGACGAAGAGGGGATCCGCGTTCACGGAGTTGGCATCTTCGCCGCTCGAGGTCTGCCAGTTTGAAAAACTCGCGTAGCTACTCACGTTACCCCACCAGATGGACGTTCCTTCTATGTAACCTGCAGCCGAGTTGTACAGGTTCCAATTGAGCGTCGCCGGTGGAGCGGGGTACGTCGGCGAAAACGGGGCGAAGCTGTAGATCCAGGTATTGAATGTGCCGGCGTAGACCAGGTTGTTTTCGTAGATGTCCCCTTGCGCGCTGCCCACCTGGTTCTGAATCTGGAATTCGGCGGTGGAGCCGCCTTCGGAATAGTTCCCCGTTTGGGTCGCGTTGTTGTAAAGAGTGTTATTGACGAAGACGTCGTGGTAGCTGCTGCCTCCTCCATTGCTATGGCCGCCGTTTTTGGTCGCGGGCGCATAACCGCCGATGGAGTTGCCGCAGGCATTGGAGCTGTAGAAGATGTTGTTGCGCACCGTAACATACCTGCCATAGCACGGGAACTTGCCTCGGGCGGCGGTTCCGGTATTGTTGGGGCCAGACCACTCGGTGCCATTGGCCTGGCAGACCTGATTTTCGCTGGTGGTCTCGATGCCGTAGTCGGTCTGTATGATCACGTTCCGCTCAATCGTGACATAGGCGCATCCGTCACAGTAGAGTCCGTCGGCGTCGTATCCATAGCCCTCGCCGGGGTTCGTGATCCCGCTGATGTTATAGATCGTGTTCCCGCTGATTTCCCCGTACATGGCCTCGTCGTAGCCGACCGGACCGACTCCTTCATAGCCAATCGCGTCGATGCCGATGTTGTCATTGTCGTGAATGAGGTTATTGGTGATTTTGAAATGGGTTACGTTTCCATCCACGTCCACGGATTCGCTTTCCCCGGTCCGCAGGTCGTAAACTTCGTTGCCGCTGATGACCAGCTGCGTGATGGGAGTCTGCGACGTGCCGTAAACGGAGATGCCGAAAGCGTTGCCGTTGGCCTCCGCCCTGGTGGTGATGCCGTGCACACGATTGTTCAGAATCTGGATTCCGGTGCCCGAGCCTGTGATCCAGACGCCGGTTGGAACATTGTCTTCGCTGTCGGTCGTGTAGTGGCGGATTTCAAATCCGTTGATCGTGATGTAGCTCCGGCTGCCCACGATATTGATGAGGCCCTGGGCGCCGTTTACGCTCACGCCGGTGCCGTCGATTACCGCGGTCTGGCCGGGGTAGCTCTGGAAAGTAATCGGCGCCGACTCTGTTCCAGACGCGGGAAAGTTCACGGACTCGTTGTAGACGCCTCCGAATACGTAGACGGTGGCGCCTGCCGAAACCGAATTCGCCGCGTGCTGGATGGTCAACCAGGGCGAGTCGAGCGTGCCGGGATTGCTGTCGCTGCCCTTTTTCGACACAAAAAAGGTAGCGCCGATCTGTGCGGAAAGCGACTGGACCAGCAGCAGGACAATTACGAAGATCGTGGCATGGGTCGTGCCTGCAATTCGTGTCGATGTCGTTGCTTTGCGTGGCATATGCATTTCTCCCTGGAAGGAACGACCTCACGCAATGAGAGTGCGCGGGGATTCGGGAACTTACGAATGCTTACTTTTACTTTCGTTTTGGGATGGTTGTCAAGGGAAAACGAGGGTGTGATGTCTTGGCCGGACGGGAAAGACCTGTGCATTGCGGCGGGAGACGCGGCAAGCCGCGTCTCTACGGGAAATTCAGTTTAGGTGCTCAGCACCTTCTCGCGCTCTTCGGCGTCCTGGAGTTGCTGGCGAGGCGAAGCCGGCAGCGCGAAATCCAGTACCTCGTCGATGGTCTTCACGTAGTGTGTGGTTAATCCCAGCAACTGCTCGGGCGTCAGGTCTTCCTCGACATTGGTTTTGTTCTCGGCAGGCAGAATCACGTCGCGCACACCGGCGCGTTTGGCAGCCAGCACTTTCTCCTTGATGCCGCCGACCGGAAGTACGTTACCGCTCAGCGTGATCTCGCCCGTCATCGCGGTCAGCGGACGAACCTGTTTGCCCGACAACAACGACACCAGCGCGGTCACAATGGTGACGCCCGCCGAAGGGCCGTCTTTCGGGATCGCGCCCGCGGGCACGTGAATGTGGATGTCATGAGTGGCGAAGAATTCTTCGTCAATGCCCAGCTGCTTCGCGTTCGAACGCACCCAGCTTAGGCCGGCCTGCATGGACTCGCGCATCACATCCTGAATCTGACCGGTGATGGTCAGGCCGCCTTTGCCTTTCATCTGGTTGGCCTCGACGAACAAAACGTCGCCGCCCGAGGGCGTCCACGCCAGTCCGACCACCACACCCGCGCGCTTGGTGCGCTCGGCAATTTCGCCTTCGCTGCGCACCTTGATGCCACCCAGAAATTCCTGCACGATCTCTTTGGTGATGACGAGCTTGTCGCTCTTTCCTTCCGCGATCCGGCGCGCCTGCTTGCGGCAGATGGTGCCGATGGTGCGTTCCAGGTTCCGGACCCCGGCCTCGCGCGTGTAATGACGGATCACGTAGCTGACCGCCTCTTCCGGAAACTCAATCTGCTCTTTGGTGATGCCGTTTTCCTCGATCTGCCGCGGAATCAGGTACTGGAAGGCAATGTGAATTTTCTCTTCTTCGGTGTAGCCCTGAAGTTCGATGATCTCCATGCGGTCGCGCAGCGGCTCGGCGATCGGATCGAGCATGTTCGCGGTGGTGATGAACAAGACCTTCGAGAGATCGAAAGTCACATCCAGATAGTTGTCGCGAAACGTCGCGTTCTGCTCCGGGTCGAGAGCTTCGAGCAGCGCAGACGCCGGATCGCCACGGAAGTCGCGTCCCACCTTGTCAATTTCGTCGAGCATGAAGACGGGATCTTTCGTCTCCGCGCGGCGTATGCCCTGAATGATCTGGCCTGGCAAGGCTCCGATGTAAGTGCGCCGGTGGCCACGAATTTCCGCTTCGTCGTGCACTCCTCCGAGCGACAGACGGGTGAACTTGCGCCCCAGCGCGCGGGCGATGGACTTGCCCAGCGAAGTCTTGCCCACGCCCGGAGGACCAACGAAACAGAGAATCGGCCCTTTCATGTTGGGCTTCAGCCTCCGCACCGAAAGGTAGTCCAAGATGCGGTCTTTCACTTTCTGCAAGTCGTAGTGGTCGGCATCGAGAATTTCTTTCGCCTTCAGGATCTCAATTTCTCCACCCGAAGTCTTCGCCCAGGGCAGCACCGCCAGCCACTCGATATAGTTCCGAGTGACCGAGTAATCCGCCGCCATCGGCGACATGCGCGCCAGCCGCCCTAGTTCCTTCAGCGCTTCCTTCTTCACATCATCGGGCATGCCCGCGGATTCGATTTTCTGCTTCAGCTATTCCGTGTCGCGCGCGCCCTCATCCTGCTCGCCCAGCTCCTTTTGGATCGCCTTCATCTGTTCGCGCAAGTA
This sequence comes from Terriglobales bacterium, assembly GCA_035314185.1. GTDB lineage: Bacteria > Acidobacteriota > Terriglobia > Terriglobales > Acidobacteriaceae > Acidiflorens. Next base: position 3,050 of record DATFZT010000108.1, on the reverse strand, counting down.
GTATTCGCGCTGCGTCTGCTGGACGCGATCCTGTACTTCGGACTGAATCTTGTTGCGCAATTGTTGGACTTCGAGCTCCTTGGCCAGATGCTGATTGATTTTTTCGAGACGCACCCGAACTTCGCTGGTCTCCAGCGTCTCCTGCTTGTCGGCCGTCGACAGTGAGGGCAACGACGAGGCGATAAAGTCCACCAGGCGTCCCGGCTCTTCAATGTTCATCGCCACCGTCGAAAGCTCGTCGGAGAGCGTGGGTGAACCGGCCACAATCTGCTGGAATAAAGTGAGCACGTTGCGCTGCAGCGCTTCAATCTCGGAATCCTTCGGTGGAATCATCTCCGGGATGGTAGTGACACGGGCGCGCATGAAGGGCGAAAGCTGCGCGAAATCGGCCAGCCGCACCCGCTCCAGGCCTTCGGCGAAAACGAACAGGCTCTGGTTCGGCATCTTCACAACTTTGTGCACCACGGCCAGTGTGCCGATGGAGTAGAGGTCGGTCGGCTGCGGTGAATCCACGCGCGCCTCGCGCTGCGCCACGACGACGATGGTCTTGTCTTCACCGAGCGAGTTGATCAGTTGTACTGAACTCTCGCGCCCCACGGTCAAAGGAAGCACGGCATGGGGAAATAGGACCGTATCGCGCACCGGCAGAATCGGCAGCGAGCGCTCGGTGGTTTCGTAAGTGAGCTCGGAAGAAACAGGATCGCTCATGATTTTCCTTGAGTGACTTTTACTCAACCTTTGGATGAACTCAACCGCCAAAAAGATGCAGCCATCGTGCTAGGTTGTTGAATTCTAAACCTTCTCTTGCCTTTTGCAACACTCAGAAGGGACTCGGCCCTCCGATGGGGCCGATACCTTCGGGGACGTGCCTCTCCTTCAGCACGCCCCCGTCAAATCGGCTGCGCTCCATGGTTGTGCTGTTCGGCGGGTGTTCCCCCGCGTGCAATTAAAATACGTGCTTCGCGGTATCGCCTTTGAACACCAGCTCCTGCAAAACGCGCTGGTTCGCCGCATTCACGACGTAAATTCTCTCATCCCTATCGGCCTTTGCGCCCAACGGAATCAGTGTGCACTTCGCGCGCACTTCGACCGGCTTCTTCGTCCCCAGTTGCCGGAACACCATGATATGGTTCGAGCCTTCCATCACGTGACGGATCTCGTAGTTCCCCTGCGGTAACAGCGTGTCGGCCACCTGGACCTTCTCGGTGAAGGTCACCTTATAGGTGTCTCGGATTCCCATCTGATTCTCGGCGGCCGAAACCGCGGCCAGCATAAAGACACACATCAGGACCAGCATCCCTGCAAAGATATTGCGCATACAAGCCTCCTTGGCTCTGGGCCAGAACGGCCCACCTTCAGGCTAGGACGAAGGCAAGGTTTGCGCTGTGCACCGCCTCACAGCAGGTTGTGACGAAAAACCACACGGTCAGGGCGGTGACCCCGCTTCACTGTACCTCGACAATCTTTAGCGTCGTCACCCGTCTCACCCATCGTGCCATTCTCTTTTCATCGGGGATGACGATGCGGTATGGCCCCTCCTTGGCATCCAGAGGCTTCCCATCTTTCAGGAAAGCCAGAACAACTTGTTTGTCAGTAAACGCGGGGTCAATCTCGGGCAGGGCAATCACTACACGAAGGCCGTCGGCGCCTTCCGCGAGCAGACACGAAGCCAGGCGTTTTCCCTTCATGGTTTCCCCAAACCAAACTCCTGCTCTTTCCAACAAGGCCTTGAGCGGGACGCCCTCAAACGTTGTCGATAAACCGGAGGCGCCGGCGGTGACCCTCACGTGCGGCAAGGCCTCGATGTCGGACCGTGCCAGGACAGTCTGCTTTCCAGTTTCATTTTGAATGGTTAGCTGCTGACACGCTGCGAGGGCAGAGTGCAACGTCAGAGCAAGGACCACAGCGGCAAAAAACAGTCGATTTCTCATGATCACACTTCTCATGTCACACACGAAGAATCATTACCTCGGTAGCTTTTATGAGGGCCGCTGCAGTCTGTCCCGCCTTCAATTGCATCTCCCGCGCGGAAGTTGCAGTGATGATCGATGTGATTTGCTGGCCGCCGATCGAGATCTTTACCTCTGCCATCAGGCCGCTGATGCGAACCGAATCGATGCGTCCCACTAACTGATTGCGCCCACTGACGCGGCGGACGGCATGCTCCCGCTCTTTCTCGGTTCCGCCACGTGTTCTGAAAAGCAGCTTGTCAACCTCGCTTCGTGGAATCCGGTGGTGTCCTCCGGCGGTCTGAACGCTGCGAATCTTCTTCTTGTAGATCCACTGCTTGATGGTGGGAAAGCTGATGCCTAGCTGTAGAGCCGCATCCCGAAGTTGCATCAAGTGTTCGGTATTGGTATTAGCGTTCCCTCCGGATTTGCCTTTCTTCCGCATCGGACGAAATCGTACCGTCAACCGGGAGCACGGTCAACACACCCCGCGTTCTCCACCCGCTCGATTCAAGTATTCGATATGTGTATATAACTACGTATTTCTAGACAGTCAATCAGTATTTAATGTACACTTCTCGGCTTTAAGATCAATCCCCCTCTTTGGAGGCTGAATGCGTTTCGCTGCTCTGTTTCTCGCCATCCTCGTTTGCTGTCTCTCCTTTAACCCGGCGTGGGCCCAAACGGGAGCGAGCCTTTCCGGCGTGGTGACGGACCAAACCGGCGCAGCCCTTCGCGATGTCGCGGTGACCATCAGGAACGTCGACACCGGTGCAACGCGCACGATCACAACCGACGGCGGGGGGCACTTTCAGGCGTCCGGCCTGCCTGCGGGGCTCTTCGAGATTCGGGCGGCAAAGCAAGGGTTCGCCGATGAAACGCGCAGGGGAATCAGCCTGGCGGTTGGCCAGGACGCCACGGTCGACATTAAGATGCAGCGGAGCACCCCCGACGCCTGCGCGAGCGGCCACGAGTTCGCCACCACCGATTGCACGCTGACCTGGCACGGCATCACGCTGTACGGTGCGTATGACGTTGGCGTCGGCTGGGTCAGCCACGGCTTACCGGAAAACGGCTATAACTATGAAGGCGAATCTCTGG
>DATFZT010000107.1:0-13533 GCA_035314185.1 Terriglobales bacterium | reverse complement strand
TTTATTTGAAAGAACACGATCCCAATCGATGGGTGGTCGAGACATCTTCGTCCTCATCTTCTTCACCATCAACATCCAAGGGATTGGAAGGTCGAGGGCTAACCGATGCTGGCTGAAATTGGGAATCGCTGCGAGGCCGTGGAAGAGTGCTATGAGTTTATGTTGGCCTACGCAGCCCAGGGGCTCGCTAGCGACGAAGGCAGCAAATCGGGGGGACAAGTCCGTGAGTTCCTGCGGCGCGCAGTGTTAGCATTGACCGGGCTGACCGAAGCTTGTGCAGCAGCAGTCCGAGAGGAAGGACTTGAGCCAGCAGACAAATACACGGCGTTTTTTGCGGTGCTCGATCGCGACTCTCGCGACTCTCTTGCTGCCATTGAGCTGGTTCTCGCCCAACCCGTCATCAGTTCTCAGTTGATTGATAATCTGAACGCTTCCATTCATCTCCGCGCACTGCTCACCGACTTGTTCCTGGTGGACGAAATCCTGAGGAAGCATAACAAACCGGCGGAGCAGGTTGTCACGAACGAAGGCGATTGAGGCAATCGGCCCAGCGCGTATTTTCGCAAAAGAGTAGTCGGAAAGTCATCAGCTCTGGCCTGTATTAGGCGTCGACCAGATTTGTTGTCCACGGAGTGATCGGGTCCTCAAGATTTCTGGGTGTGTTGTTGGCCAACCGGAAGTGATCCAGAAACGGGCATGGAGGAGATCAATGGCGATCTCCCCGAAACCGACTTATCGTTCCCAGCCACGCTAGCTCCGAAAGGATTTGGCATTCTCCGAAGCCCACTGCCTGAGGGTGATTGGTTTGCGTCCTAGAATACGCACGACGCCGTTGGTGACGCGGGCTAGACGACCTTCCCGAATGGCTCGCCACAACGCCACGTGAGCGTCGGTCTCCTCTGGAGAGCCGCTGATTCTGGAGTAGCGCTCTCGCGCTTCGTGCTGCAATGTTAGGTTGAGTGGAACGATCCGCTGGCAGGAACGTCTAGACTGAGACTTTGGAGTGATTCGTGCGCGGCGAGGTTTTCGTGGGCAGCCAACCCACAACCCAACCCACAAAATGCGATGTCTTGTACGACTTCCGCGTACTTTGGAAGTTGACCCAGGAGAGGCTAGGAGTTCGAGTCTCCTCGTGCCTACCATTTTTTTCAATCACTTGGCTTCTCTGGCCTCGTTCGGCAAGGTCCAAACGGCACCAATCTCGATTCGACTTAGCCTCCGCCCTTCGTGAGTTCCTCCAGCGTGCGGATGGTTTCACTTGGATCGGGACGTATGGTGTAATCCGGGCTCACATTGGCGCTGCGAATCACGCTCTGTTGGTCAACGACGTAGCGTGCGGGCATCGGCAAGCGAAAAGCGTTCTCGCCGTGGAACTCATCCAACTTGTTTCCGAACTGCAAATAAACCGTCTTGAGGTAATCGGGAAGTGTGAATACGAGACCAAATTGACCCGCTACTTGCAGCCCATGGTCCGTCAGTACATCGAAACCCAGATTGAGGCGACGATGGATCGAGCGTCCGTACCTCTCCAACTGCGGCGAGATTGCTACCAAGCTAGCTCCTAGCCGCTGTATGTCAGGTAAAGCTGTTTGTAGAGCCTCCAGCTCCATGTTGCAGTAGGGTCACCAGTGACCACGGAAGAACGTGATTACCAGCGGGCCTTGTGCCAGGAGTTCAGCAGAAGAGACCGGGTTTCCGTCTTGGTTGTTCAGGGTGAAGGCCGGCGCCCGATCGCTGGCCTCGAGAGCGCGCTCGGCCAATCCGGACTGGCGCAGCTCTTCCGTAGCCCGATGAAAGACTTCGATTACCGCCTTGGGAGCGTTGTAAGGTGGGCCACCAGATTCGAACTGTGCTCTAAAGTCATCCAGCCTTTGCTGGAGAGTCATCGGGTGCCTTCCTTCGCGGTTGTCTTAGTAAATTCAAAATCTGAGGTAATTTCGAAAGCGGGCCGCAGTGTCTTGTAAACCGGACATTTGTCCGCGTACACGCGGTGGACGCGTTCCACGGTTTCCCTGGCCTGCTCGGCTCCATCAAGTAAGTAGTGAACGTGAACTCTGCGAATTACCAGAACTCCCTGATCGGATTCGATCTCCCCCCTCACTTCGGCACGCAACCGGCCGTTGCTTGCATCTATTTTGCGCGCGTCCAGCGCGCCCCCGAAGGTTCCGATCATTCAACCACCCAGGGCGGCCACAACATAATCGAGCGTTGCCGCATGCGATTCGGGCAGTTTTGCTGGATCCAGGCCATAATGCTCGGCAATGGCTCCATGAACGCTGAAGACTACTGGCTGCGACTCCCCTGGCAGGTGCGCTATTCGAAGCGGTCCCGACCGCCGTTCAATCTGAACGTTGGACACATACACCGGATTTGACATTTCAGCCGGAATCTCCTTTTTCACTTCAAATACGGTGCCGATTGTACACCCACTCCGGATGTGGCGGTTTGTCCAAAATGCCCAAGGCAGCAGATAAACTTGCCAACTCCTGATTAGTCGGCCATCCAGAAGCTATCCATAGACGGGCTTGTGGGAAGTGACGTGATAATCATTTTTCGATTACGCCGGCTCAAAGCTCAAAGCTAGAATAAGCACTGTGTGTGGCCGATACCGACTCTCGCGGCGCAAGGAGATTCTTGCGGAACATTTCGCCGTGGATGACTCTGATCTCGACTGGGAGCCACGGTACAACATCGCACCTACACAATCGATTCCGGTGATCCGGCAGGATCGCGGCCCGTCCCCACGCTGCCTATCCCTAGTACGCTGGGGACTGGTCCCATCCTGGGCTGAGGATATTTCCATCGGCAGCCGGCTGATTGACGGCCGGAGCGAGACATCCGCGATTCAGGCTGGGGGCTTTAAGAGCCTGCAAGAAGGCCAAACCGTGCAGTTCGACGTGACCAAAGGGCCCAAGAGCTTGCAAGCGGAGAACGTTACCGCTGTCTAAGGGTACGACGCTCTCTAAGCGGTAACAAAATGCCCGAGATCCTTTCGAATCTCGGGCATTTTTCGTTTTGAGCGTGTCAACTGTTTTCAGGCGCATGAAACTTGCGAAACAAGCTCACTCGCACCCCATCAAGGATGCTTCACGAAGCGCAGCGACGCAGAATTCATGCAGTAGCGAAGGTGCGTGGGCTCGGGGCCGTCGTCGAAGACGTGGCCCAGGTGGGCATCGCATTCGGTACAGGAAACCGCGGTGCGAACCATGCCATAAGTTGTATCGCGGATCTCGCGGACGTTCTCGGCGGCAATGGGAGCCCAGAAACTGGGCCAGCCGGTGCCGGAGTCGAATTTGGTGGCCGAGTCGAACAGTGCATTGTCACAGCAGATGCAGCGGTAGATTCCTTTGTCGTGCAGGTTCCAGTATTTGCCGGAGAAGGCGATTTCGGTATCGGCGTTGCGCGTGATGTCGAAGACTCCGGAAGAGAGTTGGTTGCGCCATTCGGCTGCGGTCTTAATGACCCTGGCGACGCGGGCTTCGTTCAAGCGCTGCCCGGCGTCAGAGAAGAGAACGATCGTGAGTTCTTTGGGCTCCGCGGCGGCAGCCGCAGCCTCCGGAACGTGCGACTTTCTCCACAACACCATGCCGCCTACGGCTGCTGCAGTGCTGGTCAAGAAGACACGGCGACTAACGTTTGTGGAGCCTTCGCGGTCGAGATCGGAGTTGAACATAGCTCTCTCCTACTTTCCTGTGTAGAGATCAGGGAATTCCTGGCGAAGGTGCTCGACCTTGGGAGCATCGTTGTACATGATGTAGGGCTGGCTGGGATGCAGGGCAGCGTAGTTCTGGTGATAGGCCTCGGCCGGGTAAAAGGCTTGCAGTGGCACCACCTTGGTCACCAGCGGACGGGGGAATACCCTGGCCTTGTCGAGTTGGGAGATGTAAGCCTCGGCAATGCGCTTCTGTTCGTCGTTGGCGTAGAAAATTGAGGAGCGGTATTGCGTTCCTTCGTCGGGACCCTGGCGGTTCAATTGCGTGGGGTCATGGGCCACGGAGAAGAAGACCCGTAACAAGTCGCCGTAGGTGACCTGCGAAGGGTCGTACACGATCTCGACTGACTCGGCGTGACTGGTTTCGCCGGTACTGACGATCTCATATTCGGCGGTCTTGGCGGAACCCCCGGAGTAGCCGGAGGTCGCGCTGATCACGCCCTTCACGTGCTGAAAGACCGCCTGGATTCCCCAGAAGCATCCGCCGGCGACGACCGCGGTCTGTTGACCGGATGTGGCGACTCGCGGGGCATTCAGAACGGGCGCGGGAAGCGGGTCGGCGGTGCCTGCTTTAGCGTTGCAGGCCGTAGTGGCAAGAAGCGATCCCAAGAGAACCAGGGCAACGCGGATCGAAGGATATGCATTCATCTCGTTTTCCCTTTCTGGTACGGACTACCGTGGGCTACCAGATAGGAGTGCCGAGAGGAGTAAAAGTTTCAGCTTCGAAAGTGGAGTTGGCAGGGAATTTCAAAACGAGGGTTTGTCTAGGCTTTCTTTGGTCTCAGCGTGCCTTTGGCGGCCTATTATCTCACTCCGATGGGCTCGATAGTGTGAAGGAACCGCTTTCTGTAATAATCCCGATTCGTGCCACGCCGAAGGTTCAGCCCAAGACATCGGGTTGGGGTATGCTGTAACTTTTCATGGCGCTTCACATCCCATATGAGCGCCCAGGTTCCTCGGCGTCAATTCGAAAATGGGAGAAGAATTCATGAACAAGATGATTCGCAGGTTGATGGCAGTGTGTCTTCTGTCAGTGGGCCTCGCGGCTTTTGGGCAGTCCAGCGATACCACGAAGCAGGACAACATGAAGCACGACGACATGCAGCAAGACCAGATGAAGAACGATCAGATGAGGAAGGATGACACGAAGAAGGAAGCGAAGTCCAAGAAAACCACGAAGGACAAGACAAAAAAAGACGACATGAAGAAAGACGACAACATGAAACACGACGACACCATGAAGCACGACGACAGCATGAAGCAGAACTAGCCCGCACTGCGTTCGTCAAGTTCGACTTCAGGGTAGCTGGTGCAGGCAATATCACCGGCTACCTTGAAACTTCTACCTCAGCCCCAGTCCATAAAATCTGCGCGCCCCCATGTACGCGTCTTCCCGAAGGAAGACTTGACGATTGGCATGAGCACAAGCTGAGATTAGGCGGTCAGATATTTCTTCATACAGCGCACGCAAGGGGCGTACCCCTGTCGCAGCGCTTCCCGGGCCTGGATGGTCTGAATGTGTGCTTTGTCGTGGATGAAGGGACACCCAGCTGCGTGAAACGTTTTCCCATCACCCGAAACCACCACCCACATATCCGGGGGCACGCCCGTACCAGGCTGTGCATGTTCGGAACGCAGTTCAGAACGGCTGAAGACGGAAGATCTGGCCACCTCGAAACTGCCGGCGACCAGGACTGCCGCGGCGGCGGCGACCATCCATCCGAGAAAGCTTCGCCGGTTACCAGGCATATTCTCTTCCAGCCTCCGGTGCAGACGGTGGCTGAAGCCTAGCGGCACTTCGAACATCCTTTCGTCGCCGTAGAGCTGAACCACATTCCGCGTTCCGTCGAGTACAGCTGTGCAGTGCTTGCAGCCACGGAGATGCTCTTCCATGGCAGCGCGCAAGCTTGCATCGACTTCACCTTCAAGGTAGTTCGAAATCTCCCGCCACACTTCTTCGCAGCTGATTACCATGGCTTCGTCCCCTTTGCAAAAAACAGCTTAGTGCTCCAGCTACCGCCGAACCCCGGCGCCAGCAGATCACGCAGCATCAGCCGCGCCCGGAGCAAGCGCGTCTTGACCGATGCGGTTGAGATCCCAAGGGCCTTGGCGGTCTCTTCGATGCTCAAGTGCTGCATATCGCGTAGGACAAAAATTTCGCGGTACTTCTCTCCGAGCGAGGCCAACGCTTCGGCCAGCTTCTGCCGGATTTCCTTGCGTTCCAGGGTCTCCAAAGGGATTTCGCGCCAGTCGGCAAAATCGCGGGGAGTATAGTTGCCTTCCTCGTCCTGACGGTCAACGATCGGTTCCATAATGTTGGCGTGTTCTTTCCTCCTCCACATACGCGCCTCGTTGATGGTGATCTGGGTCAGCCAGGTGCTGAACCGCGCCTCCGCACGGAACTGCCGGATGTGCTTAAAGGCTTTCAGCAGCGCCTCCTGGGCCACGTCTTCGGCATCGGCCTCATTGCGCAAGATGGCAAAGGCCGCAGAGTACACGCGCCTTTCGTAAGGCCGGATCAGCTCGTAGAAGAGATCGTGCTCGCCGTTCCGGATACGCTGGATCAGGATCTCTTCCTTGAATGGTTTCGCTGGAGGTTCCAGCGAAGTCACTTCTTCCGGCATCGTTCCTCACCGTGAGCGTCACTGCAGTTACAGACCGTCACTATTCTGATCGGTATTCCGGGTCTTTCTTCCATCCTGTGAACATGGAGACGAAGTTATTCCAGCCATGGAGCACCACCATCACCAGATGCCCGAACACGAACGCCAGCATCGCCCACATGATCAGGAAATGCCACAACCGAGCCCAGTGGAAGCCGCCCATCATCCACGCCAGCCACGAGAACTGCACCGGTTTCCACACCGCGAGACCGGTCAGTACCGACAGCGCGCCTAAGCCAATCGCAGAGGTGTACGCGTGCTTCTGCAGAGAGTTGTAGGCTTCTCTCGCCGGCGGCTTGGGGCCGAAAAGGAAGTAGTGGCGCACCATCGGCCACACGCCGGGGAGATCACGTCGTACAAAGAGCACCTGCTTGTAGTTTCCGCTGAAGAGCTGGTAGCCGATATACAGCAGTCCGGTCGCGATGTAGATCCACATGAAGGTGAGGTGCCACTGTAGCGCGCCTCCCAGCCATCCGCCGAGAGCGAAAGTCTTGGGCCAGTTGAGAAGATCCTTTTGTGGGATCTTCGCGCCGAAGCTCGGGAAGGCGCGAAAGATCTGAAGTCCGCTGCCGATCATTACGAACAGCGCTACGGCGTTCACCCAATGGCAGAGGCGAACCAAAAAAGGGTGCTCGTATAACGCTTCTGTTGCTTCGCCCGTCTTCACGTCTTCGATTGCTATTGCGCGGGTGGCCATAGTCATCTCTCCGGGCTACAGACTATAGAATTCGGAGTAGCCTTGATCTTCCCAGTAGCCGGCCTTTTCCAGTACATGGCTCACCTTGAGGTCGGTGAGGTACTTTGCCTGCTTGTAGCCAATCTTCGTGGGAATGCTCAAACGCAGCGGAGCGCCATGTTCGCGGGTCAGCGGCCTGCCGTACATTTCGTAGCAGAGCAAAGACTGCGGATGCACGGCAGTGACCATGTCGAGCGACTCGTAGTAGTTATCCGCGCATTCAACAGTCACGAAGCGGGCCGTCGGGTCAGCGCCAATCATCTTCAAGAAGTCGGAGAGGCGCACCCCACCAAACCGGCCAATTACGTCCCATCCCTCGACGCAAACATGCCGTGTGTTTTGCGTGAACTTGGGCAAAGCCTGAATCTGCTCGAGAGTGTAATCTCCCGGTTTCTGTACCGCGCCTGTCACCGTAAGAGTCCACTTGTCGAAATCCACTTGAGGATCATCGACGTCGTAATCGTTAATCGGGAACTGATCGAAAGGGGTCAGGTCGGACTCGGCAAATGTGGGCGCCAAATGGCCGGAGCGGAAGAGCCTCGCCGAGGCCCAATCGCTGAAGCCAAGACCGCCCTCGAGGAGTGGCTTCTGCAGTTGCGGGATGGCAAATGCGCCCAGCGCTACCACCGGTGCGAGTTTCAACAACTCACGCCGACTGATGGTTTTGAACTTGCGGCTGTCGGTTTGTGAGTACATAATTGCGCTCCGTTGCAACGCCAAGAGACAGAGATTATATGTGATTTGCGAATCAGCAAGAAGTTACAGGCCAACCTGGGCCGACTTCCCCATAGGGCGCGATTCGGGATCTATGGTCGGCAAACGTCCCCCACCCGGGATTATGGAAGCGTTGCCCGTGAGAACGAAGCCGCTCTGCGGCGGACGCTACCGCGTGGGTGAGTCAGAGAGTGGTTGGCGGTGGATGAGATAAGTTTTGGGTCACAAGGAGGTCCCTGTGACCCATCTACGCAAAATGATGCTGGAGGAGCTCCAGCGTCGTAATTACGCCAAAGACACCACGCGCTTCTACATCCGCACAGTCGAAGATTTTTCTCGACGATTCAACCAACCACCGGACCGCTTGGGCCCACGACACATTCGTGAGTACCAAGCCGAGTTGTTTCAGAAACGGAAGTTATCACCGGGCACGGTGGCCCACCACCTGTCGGCCCTGCGTTTTTTCTACATCAAGACTCTCAAGAAGGCCTGGAGCATCGCCGAGACTCCCTACCCGAACAGAACGCATCGCCTGCCCACGATTCTCAGCCAGGAAGAAGTCGCGCAACTTATCGATGCGGCACTCACTCCCTTCCATCACACCGTGCTGATGGCGCTCTACGGCAGCGGAGTTCGCAACGCCGAGTTGACCCACCTGAAGGTCACCGACATCGACAGCCAACGCATGGTGATTCACGTCCAAGGCGGCAAGGGTTGCAAAGACCGGGATGTGATGCTCAGCCCAAAACTGCTCGAAGAGTTACGTCAGCACTGGCGCCGGTTGCCGCAGAAGCCCAGCGCATGGCTGTTTCCCGGAAATCGCTGGCATAGTGGGGACCAACCCATCGATACCAAAACCCTTCGCCACGCTTGCCAGCACGCCGCTCGCCGAGCCGGCATCAAGAAAAAGGTTTACCCCCACTTGCTTCGTCACTGCTTCGCCACTCACCTATTGGAAGCGGGCGCGGATCTCCACACCATTCAGATCCTGTTAGGCCATTCCGATCTGAAAGAAACCGCCGTCTACCTCCACCTCTCGCAACGTCACCTCCACGCCACCGCGAGTCCTTTGGACTCGCTGCCGCTGAAAGACAGGTCCGTACAGGAGGAGTGATGGCACGGCCGCCCCTGGAGGTGGCCGATCTCGTCCGGGTCGCGGGAACCGCTTTCCTCGAACGCAGCCGCAAGTGGATCCGCTGGCCGCACATCAAAGTGCTGCGGGCCATTGCGCGTTGCCGCACCGCCGCCCTCGGCGGGCATCTCGATCAATGCACCTGCTGTGGACATCGCGCCCCCATCTCCTACAACAGCTGCAGAAATCGCCACTGCCCCAAGTGTCAGATCGGCGCTCGGGAGCGATGGGTCGCAGCCCGTCGCTCCGAACTTCTCCCCTCGCGTTACGTCCACGTGGTCTTCACCCTGCCTCACCGCCTAGCACCACTGGTTCTGCAGAACCGTAAAGTCCTCTATGGTCTTCTGCTCCGGTCCAGTGCAGAAACTCTACTCGAAGTCGCTCGCACTCCCAGACATCTCGGCGCCGAGATCGGTTTCTTCAGCGTACTGCACACCTGGAATCAAAAGCTTGAACTTCACCCTCATGTCCATTGTGTCGTCCCCGCCGGTGGGCTATCGCTCGATCACTCGCACTGGGTTCCATCTCACGCTCGCTTCTTTCTCCCCATCCCTGTGCTCCGGCGCGTGTTTCGCGGCAAGTTCGTCGCCGCTCTTAAGTCCGCCTTTCAGCACGGCCAGCTCCGCTTTTCTGGCGATCTGGCACTCCTGGCTCAGCCCAAGATCTTCGCTTCCTGGCTGCGGCCACTGTTCCGAAAGGACTGGGTGGTCTACTCCAAGCCACCCTTCGGTGGCCCCCAGTATGTGCTCCAGTATCTGGGCCGCTACACCCATCGCGTCGCCATCTCCAACCATCGACTCGTCTCCTCGGCCGATCAGCATGTTACCTTTCGTTGGTGCGACTCCGCTGACCACAACCAACACAAGTTGATGACTCTATCCCTCGATGAGTTCCTGCGCCGTTTCCTGTTACACCTGCTTCCCAAAGGTTTCGTCCGCATTCGCCACTTCGGCTTCCTCGCCAATCGGCGGCGCGCTAATGTTCTGCCGCTATGCTTTCAATTACTCGGCGCGCCGCCGCAGACAGACCCAGAAACCTCCGCCACCCAATCACCCCGCCCGCTTTGGCTTTGTCCCAACTGTGGCGGCCCCATGGTGGTCATCGAGAGACTTACGGCTGCCCAAATCCAACTCCGTTCTCCGCCATGCCCGGTTACCGCTGCCACGTGAAATCATTCGATACAACCCGAAAACTTTGTGTGTTTCACCACGCTCCGCCCCCTTGCGCCTTGCCGCCGATCCGATCTCTTCGCCTGGCCCCTTCCCATCTCTCCCTTGCCACCGTTTTGCCGTTCTGCCAGCTCCCAGACATGTGCTGTTATCTCCTGCGCCTCCCCACACACCTCCGGCGCACCTCAACCAACCCCCTCCACTCCATTCAATTTCCATAACGCCCGCGTCCGCCGCAGAGCGGCTTCGTTCTCACGGTTTTATCGAACGCGCGCCTCCGATAAAACTCTAGCGTTAACTGGGAGTGGCTGTGATCGCGTTCTTTGGATTCCGTCTAGTGGTCTGCCCAATGCCACGTCTTTGGTCGGCGCGACGCGAATTGCACTCCTACGACGCGCCCGACTGTGTGTCGCTGATCATTGACGACGGAAGCCCAGCCTACCTCAAGTGGCTGGCCGAATCGGCGGAGTGATCACCGGTTGCCTGGGGGCGATACCGGCTTCAAGCGGTGAATCTGCTCGAGAAGCGCCTGCGGCGATACCGGACGGCCTAGAAAATCCTGCATCAAGGTGCGAGTGTCACGCTCCGAGCCATAGCGCAGCAGGTGTTCAGAGAGCCAGCCATACCAGCGGGAATCTCCCGTATCGAAAGCCCCCAGGGCTTCTGAGATGTGCTCCCGCATCTCAGCGGTGAGGATGGCCCCGAAACCGTAGTTCACCATGTAGCCGGGAAGGGCCGCCAACTGCACTCGCACCGCCCACCAGGAAAACTCGGGATGCGGCACGATATGCAAATAGCGGCTGGTGATTTCGGTCCAAAGCGCGTTGGGGTCGGTTAGGGGAGCGCGAAACATCCGCAGTTCGAACAGGGACCAGGCCACGTCGAGCACGACATCGGAATATAACGCCCGCAGCGAGAGTTGCTCCGGGGCTTCATGGCCCAAGTAGTGGCGCTGCCAAACGGGCTCATAAGTGCTCCAGGAGGGGACATCGGCGAAAGCCTCGCCGAAAAGGTCGCTCGGCCAGTCCACGAAGGCGGGACGATTACGAATCGCGGCGGTGCTCACCACGTGGCCGTTCTCGTGTACCAGTTCATTCAATACGAACAGGCCGCCGCGCTCGTACGGGGCCGACACCCGCGCGATCGTGGGCCTCCAGGCCCCGTTCACCATACGTCCGTGGATGACAAATTCCGTGTAGGCCAATGCCGCCTTTTCGGGCCGGGGGGCAAGATCGTAGAGCGTTCCCATTTTTTCTAGGTCGGCGCCCAGATCGCGGTAGTAGCGGTAGTTGATTGGCTGCAGCGATTCCCGCGGGATGTATGTTCCAAGCAGCCGATCGGCCTCCCCTGCCTGGAAACGGAAGTCCCAGGGTTCGACCATGGCATCGCCGCTCGATTCGCGCCAGGCATCTAGGATCTGCACCAGCCAGCGTTCGACTTCGGCGGGATCGATGCCGACGTCGCGGGCGGCGTTGTCGATTTCCGAGCCGTTCTTGGCGCCTTCAGCGGCAGCCGCGGCGATCATGCGGCGATAGGGGCTGTCGGGCTCGTTGTTGCCGTTGATGGCCTGCCACAACGGAACAAAAGCAAAGAAAACCGCCTTGCGACGGCCAGGATCGGAGGTTTCATGCAGCAAGTCGAGGGCGGAAACCCGGTTGATCTTGCCGCCCTCAAAGCTGAGGCTGTTGCCGATTTCGACGAAACAGGCGACCAGGGCAGATTTGAGGTCCGGATATGCAATGTCTTTGCGGGCCGCAGCCTGGCATTTGGCCGCCGGGCTGAAAAGCGCTCCGCCGCCGGTGAAGGCCTTCATCTGCTTCCGCATGGCGGCGATGGCCCTGGTGTCCCCGCCGGAGAGTCCGGAGGCGGGCAGCCTCTCCAGTTCCTTGGCCAGTTTGGCGCGCTTCTTGCGGTAAAACTTCTCCCAGGCAGCGCGGTCTTTACCCTGGTAGGTGCTTAGCAGGCCGGAATCGATGGTGGCCAGGATGGTGTTGGCGTCACTGACATCAGCATAGAGAGACTCGACCGCCGAGACCTTTTTCGAGCCCGCCATGAGACCTGCGTCTGCGCCAATAGACCTGGGCAAAAGGAGCAAACTGCAAGCCAGACCGAGGGAGAGCAGGTTTTTCATAGGACTTGTGATCGAAAGATTGTAGCAGTCGGACAGTCTCTCCAGTTGGCTTCGCGCGGGCATGGAAGGACGCACCAATTCCGCCAGGCGGAGCGACTCGGTCCGGACGAACTGGCAGCTTTTGCGAACCACGTGGGATACTTGGTCGGGCTGCAGCGTTTTGATAAGGCGCGAGCGATCATTCGATGCGCGATTGCACGTCAGATGGAGTGCTACATGTTCCGGCGTCCGCTTTATGCTCTGGCTTTTCTCGCGCAGGATTCGTCTGCGATGCAGGCACAGCTGCAGTGGCTCACCTCTGCAAGCTGATGCCAAACACTTGCGGAAGAAATGGCCGATTCAGTCCTAAAGTAATATCGCCGTTAACTCCCGAATCGTCGGCAACTCGGAAGTTATCCACAAACGGGCTTCGGGGAGATCTTTTTCTCGGAGCGGACTTCTGGCCACGTATGCTCAATTCAATAATGATGGCTGATTGCGTCAACTATCTCGGTCGAACTGCCCCGCTTGGGGAATCGTCTCAACTGGCAAAGAATCGGCCTGTACTCGCAATCCGGGTGTGGACGGTTTTGCTACCGAATCGTCAGATTCGAAAAATAGGCCTCTGTATCCGAACCGGTCCAAAGCGCAATCTGGCCGCGCGCGGCGCCTAATTTCAGATCGTTGACAATCAGGCACGGCCGGTCAGCGCCATTCACGTAGAGCTGCGCCTTGCGACCAGACACCACAACCTTGATCTTGGTCCATGCCTCTGGGTCGATGTCGACATAAGATTCGTACACGCCAGGGCTCTCCTGCCGCAAGCGGTTCCATGGGAATTCGGGTTGGGACATATACTGAGCCGAGTGGTTGCGCCGGAGCTGGTCGTCGGCGCGCCCGTTGGTCATACGCAGATAAAACGCCTCATACCGCGATCCATGATCTTGCACCCGGAACGCAACGCCGATAAATCCTCTCGTGCTTGGCTTGGCTCCCTGGCGCGGGAAACCGGCAATGTCGGCTTCAATGATGCCGTCTTCGAAGTCAGATCCCTTGATGATCGCCAGAACCTGGCCACCGCTCACCGTCCCGACCGGGCCGTCGTCGTTGACAAGCCGCACGGCGCGGCGACCACGATAGATGCCAACCCCCGAGTGAATTTTCACCGGGACTGCTCCCTTTTCGCTGACGCCCAGCACTTCAAGCCCGTCCATCGTATCCAACGGGAGCGTCGAAACCTGCATCTTGCCCTTGGGATCATCTCGCAAGCTTTCGACGCCGAATGCTCGCACCGTCT
>DATFZT010000106.1:0-4614 GCA_035314185.1 Terriglobales bacterium | reverse complement strand
CGCAATGAGTTCCCCGATGCTCCCTGCCAGATCGCCCGCGGCTTTCATCATGTGTTCTTGCAGCGAAAGCCCATGGGCCTTGGTCGGCCGCGGGTGGCCTTGAGCCGGTTGCGAGTGAAGGTACCCAAACGCAACATCGTGCCGCTCTCGGTGAATGAAGTGTCGCGCTTCTGGTCCAGTTTCCGCACAGCGCGCGACTTAGCCATCGTGGGCTTGATGCTTCTCGAAGGGCTGCGGTCCGCCGAAGTATTGGCTTTGAATCGGGACGACGCGTTGCTTTCCGAAGCCCAGCTTCGCGTTCCTGGCAAAGGCAACAAATTTCGCCTCTTGCCGCTGGCGCCGGAAACCGTGCAACTGCTCGAACACTACCTGCGCTTGGAACGACCGAATCCCTGCTCCGCCGCGCTGTTCGTCTTACTCAAAGGACGCGTGCGCGGAGCTCGCATGACCCGGGCGGGATTGCGGTCCTTATTTCGCTACCATCGCCAGACCACCAGCATCCCGCTCGCCAACCCCCATCGCTTTCGACACACCTTTGCTTCGGACATGATCCGCGCCGGGATGAGCCTGCCCGCGCTCATGCAGCTGATGGGTCACGCTGATATCCAGACCACGCTCATCTATGTGCAGGTCACCCCACAAGACGTCTACCTTGAGTATGCACGTGCCGTGGCGCAGCACATTCGTCCCCTGCCGGTGGCCGCTTCATGAACCGCGCGCGACGCCCTCCGCTCCAACATCCTCTGGCTCCGGTCTTCGATCGCGCGGTCGATTCTCTCGGCGCGGGGCTCAGTCCCGAAACCACTTGTCACCACCGCGGGACGGCCCGCAACTTCCTCAGCTATCTCGGCGCTGATCATCCTGAGGTGCAGCGCCTGGACCAATTGCGCCGTGAACCTCACATCCTCGGCTGGATGTCCCGCTTGCGTTCGCAATCACCGCCACTCGCGACCGCATCCTGTATCAACCTGCTTATCGCTCTGCGCTGCATCTTCAACGAGCTGACTTGGACCGAACAGCTTTCTGAACTCGCCCATCTGATCCGCCGCGAAGACATTCCGCGTCTCCCGCGGAGACTTCCACGTCCGCTTACGGCAGAGCAGGATGAACTCCTGCAGCAGGAATTCCTCCGCCGCAACGATCTGGGTGGCAATGCCTTTCTGCTGATTCGTCATACCGGTATGCGCATCGGTGAATGTGCCGATCTATCCTTCGACTGCCTGCGCTCCACCGGCCCGAATCAATGGGCCGTTCACGTGCCGCTCGGCAAACTCAAAACAGAACGTATGGTCCCCGTGGATTCCTTTGTGTGTAAACTCGTCCGACGCCTCCAATTCTTTCGTTCCCTGGATCCCCTGCCTGCCGATGGACGGCTCCTGGCCCGTCCGCGCAGCAAAGAAGCACTCGTTCGTCAACTCCGCGATTACTTGCATCAGGTCTGTCACGCGCTCGGCCTTTCCACCCGCATCGTCCCGCACCAGTGTCGACATACCTATGCAACAGAAATGCTTCGAGCCGGTATGGGTTTTCCCGCCGTGATGAAATTACTCGGCCACACTTCTCCCGAGATGACCATGCTCTATCTCGACGTGGCGCTGACTGACCTCCAGCGAGAATTCGAGGTAGCTCGTTCCAAACCTCGCCATCTTGTTCCACAGCCGAAGACGCCGTTCACTCCCCGAGCCGGCCTCGATGGTCTGATCGATTCTTTGCTCGGCGCTCAACATGTGCTCGAGATGTTTCGCCGGACGTTACCAAACGGCACTTCTCGCCGTCGCCTCGACCGCCTCTCCAACCGGCTCACCAAAATCCTCAGTGAAGCCCGCAAGCTCCCAACACCCTGAAAATGGGCAGAGATTGGCCGCTAATGCCCGTCATCCGTCTAGAATTCTGGAACAACTTACCGGAAACGCACTTCCGGGCCACGCCGACCGTGCCTTAGCTATGGCCCGGCACCCTTATCGAGTGATCGATCCCTTTGCGTATACTTTTCTCATTCGTCTCGATCGTCGCCTCGCCCCCGGGTCATGTGCCTTGACACGTAATCCGCGACAGCCCGACCCAGCAAATTCCCGCGGGCGCAGCTGCTTCGGAGGTGAATGCCGCCAAAGACGCGCGCATCGGCGATTTCGGCTATCGCCTCGGAAAAACTCGTGTAGGAACGAGTAGTGCCGGGAAGGATTTCGGAGGTGACACTGAAAGTGGTGTTCTCTCCAAAGAAGTCAGCAAGCACGAACGCGGCAGCCCCACTGAAGCTGGAATGCGCCGACGGATATTCGGGATGCGCAGGAGTGCCGGTGAGTGAATCGAGCAATGGCTGCCAATTGGAGTCGGGATCTCCAGGCGCGGCGGCTGCTCGGATCGCGGTGACCGGCCGCCAGGAGAGGTAGCGGTACTTGCTGTCCCAACACGCGATGATCGCGTCAACCATACTGACATTGAGCACTGCAAACAGATGCGCGTTTTCCGTTAGACTCAGGCCGCGCGCTTGAGAAAGCTGCACTGCAATGCGGTCCCAGGCAAGCGATGTGTTCAGCGCCCAAAACAAAGCGACCTGGGTCTGTTCGCTTGAGCGAGTGGTGCTGGTGAGGCTGCCCATCTCTCTCACTTCGCTGAGGTCGGCGAGGTACTCTGGGTCATTGAGGGCCAGTGGCGGCGGTATGCGGAACTGCGACGGCCGCGTCAGTACAAACGGCGTCACGGTGGCAAGTTGCGGTGTTGCGCCGGATGCATTGGCGGGTGGCGTCGGACGCCAAAAGCCCACGGAATTCGCTGTTCCCGCGATGCTCTGCACTCCAAAGAATGGCGCCGGCGTGGGTGCGAAGCCGTCCGTCAGCCTCCAGGCCCAAATGGCGTCCGCCACGGTCTGTCCCCACGCGACTCCGGCGGCGATGGAATCGGATCTTTCAGTTGAGGCAAGCGCTGCAAGCGACGCGTCATGCTGACTGGTGAGAGCGACGCCCTGCTGCGTTCCATAAAAGTCCATTAGAATCACGTAGGCCGCCTGAATCGCAGCTGCGCGCTGCGACGCATTATGAGGCGCGTCTGGTCTCACATGGAGCGGACGGAAGCGGGGCTCGATGCCGTTGACAGCATCGAAGACCGATGCCGAAACCAATGCGACCACACGACCGGTGACGTTTGGAGCGGTGCCGGCTGCAAGTACGGTGTTGTTCATCACACCGATCCACTGGAGCACCGGGTCGGGTGTGGCCGCCGCGGCCGGCCGCGGACTCACCGCCATGCCGCTGAGCAGCAAGGCGCACATTGTTGCTATTCCAAAGAACTTTCTCATGAGATCCCTCCTCTGGGGCGACCGTGAATCTCGGATAGTTGAGGCGCGGCGTCAATGGACTGAGGCCGGACTCTTGCCGGATTATTGCCGGAGAGATAACTCGATGAAGCAGAATGGTTTACGCCTGCCCACAGGAGGTGAAACGGAATTGCGACGCCGCGCACTAAGCTATATAGTGGTGCTTAATCACAGGCCTCACACGTGGCTGCCAATGCCCAACCCTCGCGTCGGCTCAGTTTCGATGAATTTGAGGTTGACCTGCGTTCCGGCGAACTATGGGAGCGCGGCAACCGCCTCCGGCTTCAAGACCAGCCGTTTCACGTGCTTCGCGTGCTCCTCGAGAGGCGCGGGGAAATTGTCACTCGGGACGAGCTGAAACAAACTCTGTGGCCGGCGGATACGTTCGTGGATTTTGACGACGGGCTTAACACTGCAGTCAGAAAGATCCGCGACGCACTAGGCGATTCGGCCGAGAAACCCCGCTACATCGAAACCATCCCGCGGCGCGGCTACCGCTTCATGGGATGCTTGTCCGAACTTCGGCCGGCCGTGCTTTCCTCGGCGGCGGAGGAATCGAACGATAGCCCGATACAGGAATTCTCGCGCTCCGACCCTTCGGCGCCAGTGGTTTTGCCTGCTCCAGCGCAACTCCTGTCGATCCGGTGGCGGGCGCTGCTCTCGGCCGCAGCCGCGGTGGCGCTGTTCTCTACAGCTTTGGCGCTCTACCGCGGAAGAAGTGCCAAGGGAATAAGTCAGCCTCGCATCAAATCGCTGGCGGTTTTGCCGCTGAAGAACCTCTCTGCCGACCCGGCGCAAGAATACCTTGCAGATGGCATGACCGAGGCTCTCATCGGACGGCTCGCCGGAATTCATGATCTCCGCGTCATTTCTCGTACGTCGGTCATGCAATACAAAGACACCAAAAAAAGGCTGCCGGAGATTGCCAAAACACTCGGAGTGGACGCCGTCGTCGAAGGCTCAGTGATTCGAGACGGCAACCGCATTCGCGTTCACGCCCAATTGATTCGCGCCTCCACCGACGAGCACTTTTGGTCCGAATCCTACGATGGAGACATGCGGGGCGTTCTCGATCTACAGAGCGATGTAGCCGAAGCCATAGCGCGAAAGCTCAAGGTTACCATCAGCGGGGAAGAGCGCGACAGACTCACCGCAAGGCGTTCCGTTTCACCCGAAGTTTACGAGAGCTATCTGCAAGGCTGGTTCGCGCTAAACAGGAGCGTCAAGAAAACTGATATCCAGCAGGGCATCGATCATTTCGAAGACGCAATAAAGAAAGACCCGACATTTGCCCGGGCATA
>DATFZT010000105.1:0-38149 GCA_035314185.1 Terriglobales bacterium | reverse complement strand
AGCGGAAGAGGAGATTCGCAAGTCCGAGCAGAGGTTGCGGATTCATGTGGAGCATACGCCGCTGGCGGTGATTGAATGGGATCTGGAGCATCACGTGGTGGCCTGGAATGCGGCGGCCGAACGCATCTTCGGATTTTCTCGCGAAGAAGCCATGGGACGTCATGCCAGCTTCATGGTGCCGCCCGCGTTCCGTCAGCAGGTGGACGAAGTCGGTCAAAGACTGGTGGCGCAAAAGGGAGGAGAACGCAGCACCAACGAGAACATTACCAAGGACGGGCGGACGATTTCGTGTGAGTGGTACAACACGCCTTTGGTGGATGAAAGCGGACGGGTGCTGGGAGTGGCGTCGCTGGTGCAGGATGTGACGGAGCGAGTGGCGCTGGAGGAGAAGCTGCGGCAGTCGCAGAAAATGGAGGCGGTCGGGCGTCTGGCGGGCGGAGTGGCGCACGACTTCAACAACCTGTTGACGGTGATCATCGGGTACAGCCAGATCCTGGCGGAGGGAGTACCGGCGCCGAGCCGGCTGAAGGACGCGACGATGCAAATCCGCTCGGCGGCGGATCGGGCGGCGGGCATCACGCGGCAGTTGCTGGCCTTCAGCCGGAAGTCGATTCTCTCGCCGCGGGTGATTGATTTGAACGACGTGATGATGAACATCGACACCATGCTGCGGCGGCTGATCGGGGAGGACATCGAGATACTGACGGTGCCGGGGCGCGATCTGGGGACGGTGAAAGCCGATCCGGGGCAAGTGGAGCAGGTGATCATGAATCTGGTGGTGAATGCGCGGGACGCGATGCCGAGTGGAGGCAAGCTGACGCTGGAAACGGAAAACGCGGAACTGGACGAAGCGTACGCGCGCGATCACGCGCCGGTGCAGCCGGGACGCTACGTGATGCTGGCGGTGAGCGACACGGGAACCGGCATGACGGCGGACACGCAGGCGCATATCTTCGAACCATTTTTCACGACCAAGGAAGTGGGGAAGGGCACGGGCCTGGGCTTGTCGACGGTGTACGGAATTGTGAAACAGAGTGGCGGGTACGTGTGGGTGTACAGCGAGCCGGATCAAGGGACGACGTTCAAGATTTATTTTCCGCGGATCGATCAACCGGCGGAAGAAGTGGGAGTGGAGAAGCGACCGGCGGGGGTGCAGCGGGGAACGGAGACGATTTTGTTGGTGGAGGACGACGAACAGCTGCGGCAATTAATCTCGTCAGTGCTGGGGGAGTGCGGCTACAAAGTATTGCCAGCGGCGGGCACGGCAGAAGGCCTGGCGCTGTGCCGCAACAATCATCATGACATCCGGCTGCTGGTGACCGACGTGATACTGCCGGGGATGAACGGGCGGCAGCTGGCCGAGCAAGTGAAGCAGATTTCTCCGCGTACTCGAGTCCTGTATATCTCGGGCTACACGAGCAATGCGATCGTGCACTATGGGGTGCTTGATCCGGGACTGTGGTTCCTGCCCAAGCCCTTCTCGCTCTCGGCGCTGGTCGTCAAGGTGAGGGAAGTGCTCGATGCGGAGGCTCCGGAGTCGGGTGGCGCAGATCTCCGCGTGAACTGAAGCCAAAACGTGCGGTCAACCCTGCATCTCGTGGCACCCCTCAGTTTCCACTCTTGCAACAAACGACTTCCGCCCCCGCCGTTTGCCCAGTTGCACCTCGGACGCTAAACTAAATGGTTCGGGGTACCCATATGCTCGTAGTCATGCAAGCGCAGGCCACCGAAGAGCAGGTCCGCGCGGTTTGCCAGAAAATCGAAACGCTTGGATACCGCGCCCACTCCATGCCCGGCGCGCAACGCACCGCCATCGGCATCACCGGCAACAAGGGCGAAGTCGAAGCCGGATCGTTGGAAGAAATGCCGGGCGTGCAGGAAGTTATCCGCGTCACCAAGCCGTACAAGCTGGTCAGCCGCGATACCAAGCCCGACACGACGGTGATCAAGTTTCCCAAAACGCATGCGAATGGTGGACCCGTTACCATTGGAGGCTCTGACCTCGCCATCATTGCCGGCCCCTGCGGCATTGAGAGCCGCGAACAGGCCTTCATCATCGCCGAGCGCGTCGCCCGCGCCGGAGCCCGGTTCTTCCGCGGCGGAGCCTATAAACCGCGCACCTCTCCTTATTCTTTCCAGGGTCTCGGCGAAGAGGGACTGAAGATCATGGCCGAAATCCGCGACCGCTTCGGCCTGCTCATCGTCACCGAAGCCGTGGATTACGAGTCTCTCGACCTGGTGGACAAGTATGCCGACGTGATTCAGATCGGCGCCCGCAACATGCAGAATTTCTCGCTGCTGAAGCGAGCCGGACGAGCCCACAAGCCCGTGCTGTTGAAGCGCGGCATCTCGGCGACGCTGGAAGAATTTCTGATGGCCGCCGAATACATCATGAGTGAGGGCAACTACAACGTCATTCTGTGCGAGCGCGGCGTGCGCACTTTTGCGGATCATACCCGCAACACGCTCGACCTCAGCATTGTGCCGGCTGTGCAACGGCTTAGCCATTTGCCCATCATCGTCGATCCCAGCCACGGCACCGGCAAACGCAACAAAGTTACGCCACTCTCCCGCGCCGCCGTCGCTGTTGGAGCTGACGGGCTGATCGTCGAAGTGCACCACGATCCCGACCGGGCGTTGTCGGATGGGATGCAGTCGCTATTTCCAGATCAGTTCGACGCCCTGATGGCGCAGGTCCGGCAGATTGCAGCGGTGCTGGGGCGAACGATTCCGAAAGCTGCGGAGCCCGCCGTCTTAGCAGGCACATCAAGGCAATCGACCTCTTGATCCGGAGAAAGAGATATGACACCGCGCGTTCTGGTACTTCTGCTGGTGCTCTCAGTCACAGCCGTGGCGCAAGATTCGGTTCCCATAGATCTGTCAGGAAAGGGGCACCCCCCCATTTGTCGCGGAAACGACAGCGATGCTTCGGGCTGTATCACTGCGCCACACACGACTTACGCGCCCGAACCAACGTATCCGAATAAGGAACGCAAAGCCCGTCACATGGGGACAGTTATAGTAGGGTTGGTTGTAGGTTCTGACGGCTTGCCGCGCGACATCATCGTCTCGCGTCCGCTTAGCCCCGACTTCGACGCGGCAGCCATCGATGCCGTAAAGAAGTGGAAATTCTCCCCCGCAACCCAAGATGGCAAACCCGTCGCAACGGCAATCAAGGTGGAAGTGAGCTTTCACCTCTACTGATATGGCCGCATTTGATAATCTCTTGCCTTCAGCGAGGCCAATCCGTCCTTGAGAAAATTTCTGCTACTCGCGGTTAGTGTTCCGCTCGTCCTCGCCGCCGGCTGGTACTACTTTCACGAGCGCACGCTCCCCTCCTACGGCCCGCTCTACCGCGAATACGCTTACACAACTAATGGCAAGAGCAACACGGTTACGGTCATTGATCTGCGTTCTTTTCGTCCGGTGAGAACGCTGCAGGTCGGGACTGATCCTACGGGAGTTGCGGCTAATCCGAAACGCAATGAAGTGTACGTCGTCAATACCGGCTCCTCGAACGTCAGCGTGATTGATGCGGAGCAGAATAAAATCGTTGCTACCATTGGCGTCTATGGGCGTCCTTACTTTATCGATGTTTCTCCGGACGGGCGCCGCGCTTACATCGCTAACTCGGGCTCCGACAACGTTTCTGTGCTTGACCTCGACCACCGCACGGTTGCGGCTACGCTTCATGTGGGCGCAAACCCCGTCCTGGCTCGAGTTTCGCCCGATGGATCTACCGTGGTTGTCACCAATCGCGCCGACAACTCGGTTTCGATCATCGACACGGCGCGGATGGCGGTGCGATCTGCGATTAACATCTGCATTCATCCGGAGGACATTGCTATTCTTCCTGATTCCAGCAAGGCTTTCGTCTCTTGTTCGGGATCGGGGCAGGTGGCGAGCATCGCGCTCAAGAACGAAACCCAGAACGACAAGTTGTTGGCGCTGCTAGATGTGGGGAAATCTCCGGTTAGCCTGGCTTTGAAGCCTGATGGCGGAGAGATGGTAGCTTTTAACTTCGACGCCGGCAGCATCTCCATCATTGAAACTACGGGCAACGAGGTTTCCGGCAGCTATCTGGTCGGCGATGGACCCACTCGCGGCGTGGTTTCAAAGGATAACTCGCGTTTGTATGTCTCGAACTTCGGATCGAATAACATCGCCGTGTATGACATCGACCTGGGCAAGGTAATCGAGTATCTGCCCGTAGGCACGCATCCGGACGCGCTGGCGCTGTCGCAGAATCAGAATTATCTGCTGGTGCTTGACTCCGGTTCCGGCGATCTGGTGGTCATTCAGAAACGCCAGCCGAAGAAGAAGTTCGAGCCTTCAGAATATTCCTTGCTGACCATTATCCCTGTCGGCATGCAGCCGAATCAGATTGTGGTGAAGTCGTTTCTGGCGACCAAGCTTATGGATGGGCGCTAGGAGATCCCTTGCGGGAGACTGATGTGGAATCCCACTCATTCGCAAAAAAGCGCGAATGAGTGGGGCACCCGGGCTGTGATATTCTCAGTCACAAATAAGGACCAATCTTTTAGCGAGCACTTCGGCGACTACTTCACGGTATCGCAAGCAAGGCAACCATGGCTCCGGTTCTAGTCTGGCTCATTCTGTTCCTCTGCCTGCTGATCTCGATTCTCAAATACACGTTCGCTCTGATCCTGAAATGGTCGGTTTCGGGAGCTACGGTCAAGAAGGATTACACCTTCCAGCCCACGGTGAGTGTGCTGATGCCTTGTTTCAACGAGGGTAAGACGGTCTACGAGACCATCGAGAGCATCAGCCGGAGCGATTATCCAAACCACCGGTTTGAAGTGATCGCGCAAGACGATTGCTCGGTGGACGACAGCTACGAGTGGATGCTCAAGGCGCAGCGTGACTTTTCGAACATACGCGTGAGAGTGGGACGGAACACCGCTAATAGCGGGAAGGCCCGCAGCGTTTGTAATGCTTTGCAGCACTCGACGGCAGAGCTGATAATCTCGATCGATTCCGACTGCATTTTTCATCCGGACGCTATCCGCGAACTGGCGGCTTGCTTCTCCGAGCCGAAGATCGGATCGGTGGGCGGTCGAGTTGGAGTACGAAATCCGAATGAAAACGCGATCACCCAGATTCAGACGTTTATCTATTACGCGGCGTTTCAGGTCTATAAGGTTCCCGAGAACTGGACGCGCAGCGTGGGCTGCATCAGCGGATGCCTGTTCGCCATACGGCGCGATCTGTTGCTGGAGATTGAACCGAAGATTCGCAGCCGGCACTGGTTTGGAATTCCAGTAAACCAGGGGGAGGATCGGTTCCTTACGCACCAGACGCTGCTGCGCGGGTATGGCACCTACATTAACAACGACGCGCTGTGCTGGACCACCGTGCCCTCCACGCTGGCGGAGTTATTCAATCAGCAGCTGCGCTGGAAGCGCAGCATCATACGCGACCTTTTCTACACGCTGCGGACGCTACCGCAACATGTATGGAGCCTGCATCCGAATACGGTGCTGACGCTGGTGCTGACGCCGCTGGGGGCGCTGCTTGGGTTGTTGGTGGTGCTCACCATGCTGTCCGGCAATCCCATGGAGGTGGCTGGACCGGCGCCGCTGATTGTGTACCTGGGGATTGGGGCGGTTCTTGGTTTTGTGATCAGGAAATACAGTGCCCGCGAGGCGGTCAACAACCCGCTCGCCTTCGGTGCGTATCTAGGATGGACGCTGATCAGCAGTTTATTCATTACTACGCTGGCGCTGTGCACTTTGGACTCCAGGGACTGGGGTACGCGGTCCAAAGAAAAGGAACAGGAGGCCAGCGAAAGCGATGCCGGAGGACAAGAAAGTGCCAGCTAATGCAAAACCTTCCGTGATCCAGCCGATGCTTTATAAGTCGGTGGTTACGATTTACCGGATCTTTGCGATAGTAACGCTCTACCTGGTGCTCTTCGGAGTATTGGCTTATGGATTTGTTATGGGCTTCTATGCGCTGAACACATCTTGGGCTGCGCCGGTAATTCTTTCACCGGCGGATGATAAGAGTCTGGATTTTACCGAGAAGCTGGTGACGAGCCGTCAGACGCTGGAAGATCTGAACGTAGACATGAAGCGGCTGCAGGAAGGCGTCGCTGAAATGAACAAGCACCGGGCTGCGCTGGTGGCGCTCGAGCCCGAACTTAAGGCGGCCATTGTCCGTGAAAAACAACACAACCTGGCCACTGGTCCACAGCTGCTGGAACTGGACAAGCAGAAGCAGGCCGACAACGCGAAAACGCAGGCGGTGATGGCGCAAGTGAGAGAAGTGGAAGCCACCATCAACAAAGATCTGGCGGCCGGGCTGATCACCAAAGGGGATGCAGCTACGCAGCGAGCGGCGCTGAATCAGGCCGAGAGCACGTATACGGACAGCAAGATCGGCGAGATCCTGCTTACCGACAGCATTCTGGAGAAGACGACGACCGACACCAAGTCCCTGGACGTGCTCGACAAACAGGCCGAACTGATATCGGAGATTGCGCAGCTTGACATTGCGATTGGCGTGGCGCAAAAGCAGATCTACGAAGAGACGAAACAGATCAATATGCTGAAACAGGCGCTCACCACGGCGAAGTCAACGCCCTATTATCTGAGTGTGTCGGGAGGCAGCGCCGTGAACTTCGCATTTGTGCCCTATGACAATCAGGGCAGTGTCTCCGTCGGCACGGCGGTCTACGACTGTTACCTGAACATGGTGGCGTGCAAGAAGGTGGGCACAGTGAAGCAGATTTTTGCGGGTGAAGAACACGCCATTCACCCCATCTTCAGGACGGACATCCGGGGCTTCCTGATCCAGATGCAGCTCGACCACACGGAATCCGCGAAATCGAAAACCGTGTTTCTGAACCGCAAACCGCTATTCTTCTGATCCCTTTTGAGGAGACGCAAGATGCATTCGACTCCAGCAAACGCCAAAAGCTTTTCTAAATTCAGCACCGGCTTCGGGATTGCACTGCTGCTGATCCCCGCTGCTTTTGCGGCCGACGGAAAGGATCAGGATAAGGATAAGGACCAACAGGCTTATTGCCGATACGTAACCGAGCAGGCCTCTGCGCAGCGCGATCTGCTGCTTGCGCCGAATGCGGTTGTGGGCGTGACCCAGCCCAACACCGGTTTGCCCATGCAGTTGGTGTGGGGAGTCTCGGGCAGCCTTTCCAGTATGAGGAAGGCGGGACTGACGATGAATGCGGCGCGCAGAAACTGCGAGCTCTACAGTGCGTCTACTTCCGCCCAGCGGGATATCCAATATGCCCTGCCGAGCCTGGAGAAGCAGGCCCTGCAAAACAGATTGGGCTTGATACAACACGCGTCTGAAAGCCTGGCCGCGCTGCTTGCTACAACCGCAAAGATGCTGGATGCGCAGAACATGACGCGTCCCATGGCCTTCGCATTGCAAACCACGAAGATCAAGCTGGACGCGGATCGAGCCGATACGCAGCTGAAGATTGTCGGTCTCTACACGCTGCCGTTGAGTGACCGGCCGCTGAAGGAACTGGTGGCCGAGAAGCAGAGTCGAGAAGTGAACGAGCAAAAGGCCCTGGACAAACTGAGTCGCCAGAATGACTGGGATGTGGCGCTTTCAGTGGGCGCACACCAGCAGATCGATCCGTTAGTTGATACCAAGGGAGCATACGGCGAAGTTACAGTGAGTTACAACCTCGCGAGCCACGCCATCAACAAACACCTCGATCGCGCTGCGGATGCCTACGACGATTGGAAGAAAGTTCAGGAAGGCGATGTCATCCGCAACGCCGACGTTGTGAAGCAGCAGGTGGAAGACGGCATTTCCGTCCAGGACAACAGGCTGAAGATTCTCCAGGAGGAGCAGAAGCAAATCGAAAACAATGTTCAACTGCTGGGCGCCGCGGAGACCAGTGCCGCCCTGGACTTCCGCAACCAGTTGACCACCGCGCAATTGTTGCTGGAGATCGAGATCGGAGATGCCAGTTTTCGGCTGGAACAGTTGAAGGAGTTTCTGGGGAGGAATTTCTAACTAGAGAAAAGCCGCGCCCTGCAAAACAAAGTCGCCGCCGGAATCCGTAAGGCGCAGAATGCTTACAACTTCGCCAAGCGGCATGGCTTGGCTAATCCCAGCCTGACTTCTCGACTAACTCTTCGCTTAGCTCTTCTTCCCGGTCACGGCGTAGAACGCGGTTGCTTCCTGCTCCACGTTCTTGCTGCCGCACTTGGGGCATTTCGCGTCTACTTCGTGTTCTTTCAGGGTGAGAATCAATTCGAAGGTTTCGTGACAATCGTTGCAGACGTAGTCATACACGGGCATGAGGGCCTCCCGCTCGATTGCGATTACGAGCTACAGGTGGAATTGTAGCGCTAACCGCCGCCTTTGTCCTTGCTGCGATGCCGTCCGTAAGAAAACGGAGGCTAGGGCGCACAATAAAGCCCCGACTGCTTCTCAAAAACATCCGGGGCCCTTTATCACTTTTGCTGGCACTCGCGACGCAACCCTTATTTCGGCATCACTTCGCGTGCCAACTTGCTGGCAACCACTTCGCGTATATCGTTGCGTTTCTTTCCCGCTTCAATCATGGCGTCTCGCGATCCGTAATGCTTGGCGATGATGGTTGCGGTTTTGGCGTCGGACTGATCGATCGCCGCCCAGTTCGGAAACATCAGCCCCAGCGCGATGTCCCAGTCTTGCGGGCCATCGGTGGTTACGTTGGTCCAGACTTTGTAGTCGGTGATGATGCCTTCCTTCTTCACGGCGTCGTACGAAGGCTTCAGATGCTCGCGAAAATCTTTCCAGAACGGTTCTGCCTGGCCAGGTTTGAGTTTGAAGTAGACAACACGCCACACCGGCCCGTAATCATAGTTTGGATTCTGCGCAAGGGCGGGAAGCGCAGTTAGCAACGTTACGGCAAACAGAGTGGCGTGTAGAGCTTTTCTCATCGTGCCTCCTGTTGAGTCTTGAAAATGGTCAAAATTCACAGATCCGGACGCCGAAGCGTATCACGCTATGAGCTAATAGTCTTCCGGAAATGTCCGAGGATGGCTTCGGCTTGCGATATGGTTACTACCGCCGACAGCGCGGCTACATCGGCTTGCTTCACGGCTTGCAGGCTGCCGAAATGTTCCAGCAGACGGCGGGTGGTGGATTCGCCTACGCCGGGAATTTCTCGTAGCTCGGTGGCGCGATCGCGAATCTGGCGGCGCTTGCGATGGAAGGTTACGGCGAATCGATGCGCTTCGTCGCGGATCATCTGCACCAGATGAAGGACGGGAGAATGGTGGTCGAGAACTACGGGGTCGTCTTCCTGTCCGTAGACGTAAATAATTTCTTCTCTCTTGGCGATGGCGGCTAGCGGCTGGTTGATGATTTCGAGGGCTTCGAGCGCCTGGGCGGCGGCGTGGAGTTGTCCGAGGCCGCCATCGATCAGCACCAGACTCGGCATGGACTTTTTTTCTTCCTGCAGGCGCTGGTAACGGCGCGTGACTACTTCGCGCATGGAGGCAAAATCGTCTACACCTTCTACGGTTTTGATAATGAACTTGCAGTAGTCGGATTTTTTCATCTTGCCGTCTTCGCAGACCACCATGGAGGCTACGGTTTCCGCTCCTTGAATGTGCGAAATATCGAAACACTCGATGCGCTTGGGGAGTTCGGGTAGAGCCAGCGAGTCTTGCAGGGCTTCTTGGAGGGCGCGCGCGTTTGGCTTCAGCACTCGGAAGCGCTGATCGTAGGACTGTTTGGCGTTGGTGCCGGCCAGATCGATGAGCTCGCGCTTCTCGCCACGCTGCGGGACGGTGATGTGGACGCGCGAGGCTCGTCCGGGTTCCGCGGCTAGTTGGTCACTTAGGGCTTCTTCCAGTTCTTCGCGGTCTTCGAAGTCGACGGGGAGGTAGATGTTTCTGGGGACGTAGGGCTGGGCCAGGTAGAGCTGCTTGAGCAGGGCGGAGAAGAAGTCTGCGGGATGGAATTCGTCGGCGGTGGGACGGGCGGGGGCGCCCGTCTCTCCATTGTTTTGGTCGGATGGCTGCGCGAATTCGGGCAGGTCTTCCCAGAAAAACTCTCTACGGTCGAGAACTTTTCCTCCTCGCATATGGAAGAGGTTCACGGCTAGCATTTGACTCTCGTAGTGATAGCCGAAGACGTCGGCGTCGTCGCCTTCGGCGGCGGCTATGCGTTGCTTCTCCTGCAGTTGTTCTACGGTGGAGATCAGGTCGCGGTAGCGAGCGGCGCGCTCGAATTCCTGCGCTTCGGCGGCTTCGGACATGCGTTCTCGCAGCGATTTCACCAGATCGGTTTGGCGGCCTTCGAGAAAAAACTTCACGTCGCGCACGGCTTCCGCATAGATCTCGGGTGTCGTCAATTCTTTCACGCACGGACCGAGGCACCGCTTGATGTAGTACTGCAGGCACGGACGCGGATGGTAGCGCGTGAGGTCCACTTTGCAGGACGGGACCATGAAGTGACGATGAATGAGGTCTACGATGCGATAGGCGAGATTGGCAGGGAAGTAGGGGCCGTAGTAGGCGCTGCCGTCCTTGCGAAGGCGGCGTGTTACGTAGACTCTTGGGAAGCGCTCGGCGAGGGTTAGCTTTACGTAGGGGTATGTCTTGTCATCGCGCAGCAGAATGTTGAAGCGCGGCTTCTTCTGCTTGATCAGGTGATTTTCCAGGGCGAGCGCTTCTTTGTTGTTGGCTACTACGATGTAGTCAACGTCGACGGCCTCGCGGACCAGCGTGCCGGTTTTCGCGTCCTCCCAGCGGCCTTCGTGGAAGTAAGAAGAGACGCGGGAGCGCAGGTTCTTCGCCTTGCCTACGTAAATGACCTCGCCTTCGGCGTTTTTGTAGAGGTAGACGCCGGGGGTAGTGGGCAGGGAGCGGATTTTCTCGGGGAGATCCATGGAGCTAAGGACTATGATAGAGCCTGAGACGCAAAGGATTCAGGCGATGGCAAAGCGGAAAAGTTCTGTTCCGAGATTCATGAAGCACGCAGGATCGATACATGGGCCGGTGGATTTGTCTTCGCGACGGGGTTTTTCTCGGGCCGTGGTCGAGAAGATCGTCGAGGGAAAGGTTGAGGTCAAGCCACCGGCGAAATCCCTCCGCGGGAAGACGCGGCAAGCCGCGTCTCTACAGTAGCCTCTCCTAGACGCTCCATCCTTTTACAAATTCCACCAGACTGCGCAGGGCGATTCCTGACGGGCCTTTGGCGATCCAGGGTTTGTTCTCTTCCATCCAGGCGGTGCCGGCTATGTCGAGGTGGATCCAGGGAGTGTCTTCGGCGAATTCTTTCAGGAACATGGCGGCGAAGATGGCGCCGCCGTAACGGCTGCCGGCATTGGCCATGTCGGCTATGTTGGACTTGATTAATTCCTTGTATTCGTCGTCCAAGGGAAGACGCCACATTTTTTCGCCGGTTTGTTCGGTAGCTTTCTCGAAGCGGTCGTACATGTCGTCGGTGCTGGCGAAGATTCCGGCGTTCACGTAACCGAGGGCTACCACTACCGCGCCGGTCAGTGTAGCGGCGTCGACTAAATGAGTGCAGCCCATTTGGCGGGCGTAGCTGAGGCCGTCGGCGAGGATGAGGCGTCCTTCGGCGTCGGTGTTGATAATTTCGATGGACTTGCCGGACATGGCGATCTGCACGTCTCCCGGCTTTTGCGCCTTGCCGGAGGGCATGTTTTCGGTGGCCAAAATAATCGCCGTTACCTTCACTTTGGGCTTGAGCAGAGCAATCGCGCGCATGGTTCCGATCATGGTGGCGGCGCCGGCCATGTCGTATTTCATTTTCTCCATGCCGTCGGCGGGCTTGATGGAGATGCCGCCGGTGTCAAAGGTGACGCCTTTGCCGACCAGGCCGAGGTGGACATCTTTTGCCGCGCCCTCGGGTTCATAGCGCAGGACGATCAGCGCGGGAGGTTCGTCGGATCCCTGGGCGACTCCCCAGAACGCTCCCATCTTGAGCTGTCTGATTTTGTCGGCGCCAAGGACTTCGCACTTCAGGCCAACTTCGGCAGCCATCTTCCTGGCGCGCTCGGCCAAAATGGTCGGGGTCATGCGATTGGAGGGCTCGTTGACCAGGTCGCGGGTGAAGTTATGCGACTCGGCAACGATGCGTCCGGACTGCAGGGCGGCTTCCAAGGGCTTGGCATCGCTTGGCACGAGGATGGTGACGTCGTCGATCTGGTCTTTTTCCTTGTCTTTGTCTTTGTCCTTGCGATCACTTTTGTAGTAGCCGGGATCGAAATTGCCGATGAAGGCGCCTTCCACTAGGGCGCGCACGCTTTCAGGGGTTGCGAGTCCGCCCGCCGGCAGAGCAAAGGCAAAGCTGCGGATATTTTTCCCTTTCAGGGTGCGGACGGCGGTGCCGGCGAGCTTGCGCAGGTCCGCGGCTGAAAAAGCCTTGGCTGTGCCGCCGCCGACCAGGAGCAGGCGTTTGGCTTTCAAGCCTGGGGGGCGATGCAGCAGCGTGGTTTCGAACATCTTGCCGGTGACTTCGCCGCTGGCAATTAAATCCTTGGCAGCGTCGCGGACGGCGGCGTCGGGGCACTCGACTGAGGGCGAAGGCTTATCTTTTTCGCCTTTGTCTTTTTCGGTTCGATCAAGGGCCACAACGACCAGGCAATCGGTTTCCAGTTGAGATGGGACGGAGGAGGAGAGACTTGTATTCATGATGGAGTATGTTCAGTATCCACGGTGGGAGGGGGAACGCGCAACTGTGCGAGCGAAAACTGTGCGAGCGAAAAGCCTAAGGGTCGCAGGATCGTGGAATCCCTCCTTGTGCACAGAACGCGCAATTTATGGGCCACCCGGCGGTCTGCCCTCAGCTAAAGCCTGATTCAAAGACAAGGAAGTTACCGCTGCGGTAAACCGCTGCGCCACCCAAAATCAAGGGCAAGGCGGACTCTTCCGCAAGTTGCTAGGCTTGTTTCCTTCGGGAGATGGCCTCGCGGGCTTCTTTGTCGGCGGTGCGGCGGCGCTCGGTCTCGCGCTTGTCCCATTGCTGTTTGCCTTTGGCCAGGGCTAGTTCGAGTTTAATCTTGCCATTCTTGAAATACATGCGGGTGGGGATGAGGGTCAGTCCCTTCTGCTGGGTCTTGCCAATGAGCTTGCGAATTTCTTCTTTGTGAATGAGGAGTTTGCGGGTGCGGAGAGCGGCGTGGTTGGCGGAGTTGCCGTGGTCATAGGGGCCGATATGGCAGTTGAGGAGCCAGAGTTCGCCGTCCTTGATCAGTCCGTAGGCGTCTTTGAGATTGGTGGTGCCAGCGCGGACGGACTTCACCTCGGTACCGGTAAGAACGACTCCAGCCTCGAATTTTTCGAGCAAGAAATAGTTGTGACTCGCGTTCCTGTTTACAGAGGCGTCTTTTTCGCCGGAAGCGGTCGGCTGGCGGCGAGGGTTCTTCTCCCGATTAGGCTGGGTCTGGTGGGTAGTCTGCTTGGCCATTGCTGAGAAGAAAGTAACACGAAAGGCAATTGCCAGTACCCAGTAGCCAGTTGCCAGCACTTAGTCTCCCGGGAGGAGGGGAGTTGAGAACTGGCAACTGGATACGGGCAACTGGCAACTGCAGCTTGGGGTACAGGTACTAATGAGTGTAAACATCTACGTACCAATCACTTCGGGTGGAAGTTGAGGCGATGCTATAATCCAAATTTCCGGTACTTTTTGCATCTAACGGCCCCTGCGATGTCCGGCGCGTGGCTTTTTCGGGTGGTCGGGATGACTCTGGTTGGGACTTTGGACGAGTGCTGGCCGGTGCGGTTGCCGGCGAGAGACATTTTCATGAGGACTGCTTGATGAGACGCCTGATCCGTCCGGCTCTGTTTGCTCTGCTGCTCGTCTGCTTGTGCTTGAGGCTGCCTGTTTTTGCCAAAACTGATTCTGCCAAGGCGTTCTATGAGAAGGGCACCGACGCCGAGGCGCGGCAAAATTACGAGCAGGCCTTCGACTATTTTAAGCAGGCCTATAACCTGAAACCGAAAGACCTGAGATATCGCACTGCTTACGAACGGACGCGCTTCTATGCGGCTTCATCGCACGTGCACCGCGGGCAGATTCTGCGCAATGCTGGAAAGCTCGATGAGGCGGCGGTGGAATTCCAGAGGGGGTTGGAGATTGATCCTTCCTCGTTCATCGCGGAGCAGGAACTGAAGCGCACGCAGCAGATGATTCGGGAGGCCCAGAATCCGCCACCGCAGGCGGTGGCTCCGACGCCCTTGCGACGGCGTTTGGCATCGGCGCAGGGCCCGGTGGATCTGGCTCCGATCTCGAACGTGCCGATCACGCTCAAGGTCACGGAGAAATCCAATGTGATCTACGAGACGGTGGGCAAGTTGGCGGGGATCAACGTGCTCTTCGACCCCGATTACACGCCGCGCCAGGTGCGCATCGAGCTGAACGGAGTGACGCTCGAAGACGCGCTGGGAATCATTTCATTTGAAACCAAAACCTTTTGGCGTCCGGTGACGCCGAACACGATTTTTGTCGCGCAAGACAATGCCGCGAAGCGGAAGGAACTGGAACAAAACGTCATCAAAACTTTTTATCTTTCCAACCTCTCCCAGACTTCCGAATTGCAGGATGTAGTGAACGTGCTCCGTACGCTTCTGGAGATCAGCAAGATTCAGCAGGTGCCCTCGCAAGGGTCGATCGTGGTCCGCGGCACGCCGGATCAGGTGGCGCTGGCGCAGAAACTGGTGGACGATCTCGACAAGGCGAAACCCGAAGTGCTGATCGATGTAGCGGTGATGCAGGTGAGCCGCGACAAGTCGCATACGCTCGGCATCAACCCACCAACCAGCATTTCGGTCGCGTTGCAGCCCAATATCAATAGCACCACAACCACCGGTACAACCGGGAGCGGCACGACGGGGTCCGTCACGCAAAGTAGCGGGTCGAATAGCATCAACTTGAATTCGCTCGCCAACCTGAACGCCACCGACTTCCAGGTGACGATTCCGCAGGCTACGGCGACGGCCTTGATGACCGACAGCGATACCAAGGTCATCCAGAATCCGCAGATCCGCGCCCTGGATGGGCAGAAAGCTACCTTGAAGATCGGCGATCGCGTGCCGGTGGCGACGGGATCGTTCCAGCCGGGAATTGGCGGAGTCGGCATCAACCCGCTGGTGAATACTCAATTTCAGTACCTCGACGTGGGCGTGAATATCGACATTACGCCGCGGGTGCATGCCAACGGGGAAATTTCCTTGAAGTTGTCGATGGATGTCTCCGACGTGGACTCGTATGTGAGCATTGGAGGTATCAGCCAGCCGGTGATCGGGCAGCGCAAGATCGAAAACGAAATCCGGCTGAAAGATGGGGAAGTCAGTTTGCTGGGCGGCATGATGGAGGACTCGAAGACTAAGGCTCTGACCGGGATTCCGGGGCTGGCTTCGATTCCGATCCTGAAATATCTTTTTGCGCAGGATACCTCCGACCACTCGACGAACGAAATTGTATTCGTGCTGGTCCCGCACATTATTCGCGGGCCGGAGATTTCTCATGGCACTCTGGACATGATCGATGTAGGCACGGCCAACGCGCTCGAACTGAGACGATCGAACAGCCAGGCGCCCTCGCCGGCGAGTGTGCCCGCCACGGTGCCGCCGCCAGCAGTCGCGCCGCCGCAGCCGCAAGCGGCGATGCCGTCGACTCCTCAAAGCGTGACTCCGCAGGCTCAGCCTTCGCAGTCCCAGCTTTCGCAGCATCCGGTTCCGCAGAATCAGGCTGGTGCCAGTGCGGGAACGTTCATGTTTGATCCACCTACCTTGAGCCAGCCTAAGGGAGCGACGTTCACGGTGAATGTCATGGTTTCCGGCGGGCAGAACGTGTACTCGGTGCCGGTGCAGCTCAATTACGATCCAAATCAATTGCAAGTGGTGAACGTTTCGAACGGCGGATTCCTGTCACAGGATGGGCAAGCGGTGGCGTTGGTGCATCGCGATGACCCGCTGACGGGGACGCTGCAAGTCACCGCGACGCGGCCTCCGGGGGCCGGCGGCGTCTCGGGACAGGGAGCGGTGGTGACGCTCACATTCATAGCGAAGGCGCCGGGCCAGTCGGCCCTGACCATCACTCGGGGCGGAGCGCGGGACCCGGCCATGCAGCCGATTGCGATGAGTGGAGCGCAGGCGGCGATTACGATTCAGTGACAAGTTCAGCGGCCAGCACAGCCCCTGAAGGGGTGTCTGACTTCGGAGAACTTGTGGTATCGCTAAAGCAATACTCTGATACGAAACAATGAAACCGTCGATAACCATTGAGCGATAACCATTGAGGAAGGATAGGTTGGTGGCTGCCCGACGACAAAGCGGCTTCACGCTGATCGAGTTGATCGTGGCGACCGCAATCCTGGCCATCCTGGTGGGGATGGCGGTTCCTACGGCAAGAAAAGCGGTTGCCCGGGAGCGCGAGCACGAGCTCCGGCAGAACTTGTGGATGATCCGCGACGCCATCGATCGCTACAAGGACGCTGCCGATAAGGGCGCGTTCCAGATCAAGGTAGGGAGCGAAGGCTATCCACCGGATCTGGACACGCTGGTCACGGGCGTGGATGTTGCCGGCAAGAAACTGAAATTTCTGCGTCGGCTCCCAGCTGATCCCATGACCAAGCAGGAATGGGGAATGCGTTCCATGCAGGACGAGAAAGACTCGACTTCATGGGGTGGACAGAACGTGTTCGATGTTTACACGAAGTCGGAGCAAGTCGCTTTGGACGGCACGAAGTACAAGGACTGGTAGATGAAATTCAGGTCCCAAGCCGGCGGTTCCAAACTCCACAATTCCAAAGCTCGCGATCGGGGTTTTACGTTAATGGAGATGGCGGTGGTCATCACCCTGATCCTGATCCTGGTGGCGATCGCGGTGCCGAGGTATGAGCAGATGCTGGTTCGCGCCAAGGAAGCCAAACTTCATCAGAATCTGACGACGCTCAATAAAGTCATCCAGGAGTATTCGCTGGACAAGAAGCACGCGCCCAACTCGCTTGACGATCTGGTGCCCGGATACATCAAGTTCATTCCGGATGACATCACCGGCAGCAACGACTGGGTCGCGGACCCGGAAGATCCCGAAGATCAGTGGGATGCGAACCAAAGCGGCATTAAGGGCGTCCATAGCGCTTCCAATGAGATCTCGAGCGAAGGCACTCCCTATTCGAGTTGGACGCATTAGGGGTGGAGATGAAGCGTAGAGCGACAGGACGGAACGGTTCGGGACGGGGTGAGGGATTCACGCTGATCGAGATGATGATGGTGATCAGCATCATTCTGATCCTGTTGGGAGTGGCCATACCGCTCTACAGCCACAGCATCGCCCAGGCGAAAGAGCAGGAGCTACGCAAGAACCTCGAAACGCTGAACCAGACGATCTTCCAGTACACACAAGACAAACAAAAGACGCCACAGTCGCTGAATGATCTGGTGGCGGCTAAGTACCTGAAGGAAATTCCAGAGGACATCACCGGCAGCGCCGATACCTGGGAGACGGAATCGGGAGACGATGTAATCATGTCGCTGGAGCAAACCGACACTGGTGGCATCATCGGCGTCCACAGTGGTTCCCACCAACGGGCCGGCGATGGCACCGAGTACTCGAGCTGGTAGATGCAGGTCTCAGCACTCAGTTCTCAGAGAAGCCTGGAATCACATCAATCAACCGGTCATTAGCGTGTCTGGTGCTAGATTCATGACGAAGAGATTTGCCTGAGACCTGAACACCTAAGACCTGACACCTGCTCTGGAGGCGAACGTGGATTTTCTCAATCGGCTGCAGCCTTTCGCGCTGCTCGTGATGCGGCTCGTTCTGGGAGCGATCATGATTGCGCATGGCTATCACAAGGTATTTGGCGGGTTTCATCATCACATGGAGTTCGTGGGCTCGCTCGGTCTTCCGCACTGGATGGCATATCTTTCCGCGGGGACGGAATTCTTTGGTGGAATTGGGATCGTGCTGGGATTGTTTACGCGCTTCTTCTCACTCGCATTTGCGATTGAGATGGGCGCGGCCATCTGGAAGGTGCATTTCAAAAACGGGCTGATGGGCAACGGCGGATACGAATTTCCGCTGGCCCTGGCTACGCTCGCATTAGCGCTGCTTTGTTTTGGCGGCGGGCCGTGGGGATTTAATTTCGGGAAGCGCTGGGGTGGTATGAGCAAGTGAGACGTGGCATCGTGCGTAGAAGCTAGTCAGATACTTTTCAGAACGGCGTTCGCCTTTCAAACTTCCTTTGTGGTCCATGCCAATGCGAGGCATGGCAGATATCTCCCGTTTCGATATGACCCATTTAGGTATGACCCATTTAGTATGACCCATGCAAAACTAGTTTCGATGGCGGTGCAGTGGTTGCGGCGCTATCGCTGCGGCGTGGTGCTCAGCGAACAGGCCTGTGCCAGCGGCGAGATGCCGGACGCCATCGGCTGGAAAAGGGCTTGCCATTCGGTGCTGATCGAGAGCAAGGTGTCGCGCGCGGATTTTCTGGCCGACCGGGACAAGCCGTTTCGGCAGAAGCCGGAAATCGGTGTTGGTTGTGAGCGGTATTACCTGGCACCGCGGGGTCTGATACGGAGCGAGGAACTCCCCGCGGGATGGGGATTGCTGGAGGCGTGCGGGCGGGAAATCGAGCGGGTCAAGGTGTCGGCGAAGAACCTGCGTTCCGAGAGCGGTTTCCAGAACGAGATGAATCTTCTGCTGGCGAGTTTGCGGCGGGTGGAGATCCGCATTGAACCCGAGAGCATTACCGATTTCCTCAAGTGGAAAAACCGCATGGCAGAGTACAACCGGGGACGGCTGCCGGAGGGGCTGGTTGCCGAAGAAGAGGAAGCTAACGGGTTCCTGTTGGGAACTGCTGGCGATTGAGACGGCACCTGATTCCCCCTGGGCTTGCTGCGCCGCCGGAGACAGGGGCAAGCCCCGTCTCTACCCGCAGGAATTTCTCTGCAAAAAAATGAAACCGGGCGGTTGGGCCCGGTTTCGGAAGCGTCGGTTGAGATGCGGTTACATCACAGCGCGGCGCCGGCTGGCTCGGAGAGCTACGCGGGCGCGGTTTACGTCCGCTTGTGCATCTCGCGCCAGCAAAGGGTTCAAACGGAGCGAGGATACAGACGTAAGCGAAGAAGCAAGTGAGTAGCCAGTGTCAACGCTCGCGCGATGGTTTGAATTGGTTGTGCAAAATAAAGAAAATAAAGTAGTTTGCTAACGGGCTCACTCGGAGGGCGTGACTACTCCCTGATTGCTCGCGCTCAAGTGCTTCAAAGTGTTGCACAGTTCTCTGCGAGTGAAGCGTCGAACGCCTGATCATGATCTTCCGGCGAAGGCGACACACGTTTATAATTCCCACATTACGGGGTTCCAGTCGCTCGGGAAGAGTCTGCTTGTTCGAGGTGGGTGTTTGATGGCGAATGGGGATCCGTTGGGACCTGAAGACCAGCGACTGATTCAAAAAAAACAATCCAAGAAGCCCTACACGAAACCAGCTTTCCGGCTGGAGCGAGTATTTGAGACGCAGGCACTGAGTTGCGGAAAGGTTCAGGCTACGCGGGGGCAGTGTCACGCTAACCGCAAGAACTCCTAGCTATCCTTCAGACTCACTCAGACTTAGCCCTCAAGATCGTCCGTCGTTAACGCGATTTCGAATGCCACGCATGCACCGCATGTGCCCGACGTCCCCAGCTTTGCGGGTGGAGGAGAACGCCTAATCGCGATCTTCCGGCGAAGGCTACAGAAGTGTATAATTTCGGCAATGCGGGTTCCAGTCGCTCGGGTGCGGTTTGCTCTTTCGAGGTGAATGCTTAAT
This sequence comes from Terriglobales bacterium, assembly GCA_035314185.1. Taxonomy (GTDB): domain Bacteria; phylum Acidobacteriota; class Terriglobia; order Terriglobales; family Acidobacteriaceae; genus Acidiflorens. Next base: position 18,366 of record DATFZT010000105.1, on the reverse strand, counting down.
GGCGAATGGGAATCCGGAGTCCGAAGGCCAACGACCGATTCAGAGAAAGCAATCCAAAAAACCCTATACGAAACCAGCATTCCGGCTCGAGCGAGTGTTTGAGACGCAGGCGCTGAGTTGCGGGAAAATTCACGGTGGAACGCAGGGGCAGTGCCGCACCAACCGGAAGGCTTCCTAGCAAACTGCGGAAAAACTCGATATTGCACCTTGTTCGGAAAGGTGCAGTGGGGCAGCGCTTAATCCAGATTAGTGTCGTTTTCCATGAGCGGCTCCCAGCCGCTGGCTACAGAAGTGAACCCTGGGTGAGCTTTACGGCGCAATAGTTGTTGGCCCCGCAGCTGGAACCCAGAGCGGCGGCCAGAACAACCACATTCGCGTTGACGGGCAAGGTGAGGCTCTTTACCGTCTTGCTGGCGTTAAGGTTGAACACGTAACCGTAGATATAGGTCGTGTGAACTCGCTCGCCTCCGGTATAGGTATTCTCATACGCCATGGTTACGGCTACCGATTCTCCCGGGTAACCTTGCGTCCCATAGTACCAGTCGCTGAGGCTCTGGGTGAACGTTGAGGTCGTGCCGTCGGTATAGTTGACGGTGAAGGTCTGGCCGATCTGGTTGCCATTCACTGCCGCGGCCAGAATCTCCAACGAGCCGAACGAACCGGAAGGCAGCGTGATGGTGACGTTCGCCCAGGCGTCCACCGCGTTCGCCGCCCCGAAGGTGAACGTGGTACCGTTCCAGGTTCGAGTTAAGCCGAGCAGATTGGACGAGTAAGCATTGCCACCGTAATCCATCCCTTGGGTGTTCAAAAAGTTAGTGCTGTTGGTGTAGATGCCGTTTACGTTATACGCTGTTCCGCTGGCGGTGACGGTGGTGGAATTGGCGCTCCCGGTCCCAAAGTAAATGCTCTCCGCGCCGACGACGGCGCTGATGTTATCCATGGTAATGCCCGAGGTCCCGCCCAGGTAGCCCGTGTCTTCAACCGCGTAGGTGGGGAGGGTGCCGCCGGTGCCGCTGGTGTTGGTGAGTTGGGTATTGATGTTCCACATCTGCACCAGGTTGGGGCCGGTGGCAGCGCCGACGGTGCCGCTGCCGACGAAGAGCCGGTCGTGGGTCCCATCGTAGAACTCGCTGAGCGGGGAGCAGGTTACGGCCGTTGCCTGCGAGACCCCAGCGGCGGCGTTACCGTTCACATTGTAGTTGTTGGTCATGACGGCGGCTGTGTTCGCCAGGCCGGTGCTGGAGTTGAAACTGACCGCGAACAGGTCCTGATTGTATGTTTTTGTCGAGTCGGTGCCGCAAGAGTATAGGGTGGACGCAGGGTTCGATCCGTAGGCCGCCCCATAGGTGTAATAGTTGTTGTCGAAAGTGCCGTAGTACAGGGGGACCAGATCGGAGCCAAATTGTGGACCGAGATTGACATTGACTCCGGAAGCCAGGGTGGTCTTAATCTGGGTCACGGAAGTCTTATTGCCGGTTTGATTGTCGTTATTGGAGAACGCGTAGATAAAGCCGCCAAAAGCATCGAGCACCGGCCCGGTACTGGATAGGCCGGTGTTTCCGTACGTATAGGAGGCAGGAGAGGCCGCCGTGAAGCTTGTCGCCCCTACGGTATAGGCGTAGAGCTTTACTGCATCCGAGACGTAAACGGTGTTGTTGAGAGCATCGTAAACCGGGCTACCTATATTTGTGCCACCGAAATTCAAAGTCGAGGTAAACGTGGTGCAGAAGGTGAGCGCGGGATTTCCCCGGAAGATGCCTGAGATCTGATAAAGAACTCCGTTGTTGGCGGCGATATAACCGTTATCGCTGGGATAGTCGACGTAGAGATTGGAATTGGAGTCGATGGCGGCATTTGCCGTGCACCCGGCGGTAGTGGTGTTGGTGAAGTTGACGGTAAAGTCGCAGGAGTTGCCCGCAAGGCAGGGTGCGTTCTCAAGATCAATCGCAACCGAACCGGTTGTGGCATTGGTGCCTTCTCCAGCCTTCCATTTGGTGATATGCAACATGGCCGGGGACGCAGTATCGATCCAGGCAACCTTGGTGCCATCCAGGGAAAGTACGGGCGAAAGGGCGGAGGCGTGGGTTTGAATCGCATAGGAAAATAGAAACGTGGGCGCCTCGTATTCAAACGTGATGGTCCCGGCGTGCGTCTCGTTGACCTGGCTGCCGGTTGCGACCGCAAAGCCGTACCCGGGATCGAGCAAGGTGCCGGGAGTGACGGTAACGTTGTTTCCGGCATTGGTGAAGCCCGTGATGGCTGTGGTCACGCCTACCCAGGTCGCGGCGGTGCTGGTGGAGAGGTAAGTCGTGTAGGCGGCGGTCGACGCTGCGTTCCCGGCATGCGTCTGCGCGACAGCGGCAGAGTTCAGGAGAGTGAGTGTGGTAGCGGTAGAGGCTGTACAGAAAAAAGTCCCGGCGTTGTTCAAAGTTGTGAATCCTGTCACTACGAACACAAATCCCGCGTACGCGTTGCCAGCTCCACCTGTAATCGCGCCGGTGTAAACGGCGGTAGCGCCCACTGACGTTGCCACTTTCGTGAGCGTGAGCGACTGCGCGGTATTCACGATGACCTGAGTGAGAGGATAGCTGGTGCCTGAGTTGGTATAGCAATATCCAGTGGTGCCGCCGTTCACGTAGAGATTATTCACTCCGACCAGATTGGCTTGACTGCCAACGCTGCCGGCGGCGTTAATCGTGTACACGGCAAAATCGGTAGCACAATTTGGGTTTGCGTTCGGATCAAAACTGTACTTGGCCGGACTTTGTCCGGCCGCCATTCCGCCGGTTGAACCCAGCGGGAGAGCCCAGTCAACGTGCGAGCGCCCGTGTCTGAAGGGCCGCTTGGGGCGGATGGGATCTCTCGGGAGTCTCGGCAGCAAGGGTTCCGCAACGGCGTCGGAGCTCTCTTCGAGCAAACTATTTTCGGTCGACTTATCTTCGGTTGAGCCGGCAGTGGCGGATTGGCCACGGAGTCTGCCGTTTTCCCGCGGGTAATGCTGCAGAACGTTGTTGAGGAAGCGGGGATCGTCGAGGACCTTCATCATGTCTTCGGTCGCGCCGCTGCGGGTGTAGATGACGTGCGAGGTGCTCCAATCTTCGGGGACGCCGACATGCGGCGCGGACGGGGCGGGAGTTTGCAGCGCATCTTGCGCGGACATATCGCGCACACATGTGCCCGTCACCATGAGCACGGTGGCGGCACAGAAAACGACTCGTTGCGCAAACCAGAAGACACGGCCCATAGGTCGATCCCTCGATGGAAATGTTGGAGTTGCGCCCATTATAACGAGGAGGCACGTCCTTCAGGTAGTGCCCTTTGGTAACCTCTGGGAAGGGTACGGGCCGGAAGTGTGGAACCAAGTTTGCGAGCGCCGACGCACACTTTACATTTCCCGCCGGCCTTCCATGGCTTTCAGCATGGTGACTTCGTCGGTGTATTCGATGTCGCTTCCCACGGGAATTCCCATGGCGATGCGAGTCACACGCAATCCTTCTTTTTGTCGCTTCAGTTGCTGGGCGAGATAGGTGGCGGTGGCTTCTCCCTCGACCGTGGGATTGGTGGCCAGGATGACTTCTTCGATTTCGCCGCGGTTGACCCGGGTGATCAGGTTGGCGATGCGCAGCTGTTCCGGGCCCACGCCGTGCAATGGCGAAATTGAGCCGTGGAGGACGTGGTAGACGCCGTTAAAATGCCGCGTCTTCTCGACGGCGGCAATGTTGGTCGGCTCTTCGACCACGCAGACCAGCTTTTGATTGCGGGTGGGACTGCTGCAGTAGACGCAGGGATCGACGTCGGTAATGTTGTTGCAGATCGAGCACAAACGCAACTTGGCCTTGACGTCGCGAACGGCGGAGGCGAGGGCATCGGCGTCATCCTCGCTCGAACGAAGAATGTGAAAGGCGAGCCGTTGTGCGCTCTTGCTGCCGATCCCCGGCAGTTTCTTGAGTTCGTCGATGAGCCGGGACATCGGTTCGGCAAAGCGAGACATTTCCCTAGAGTCCCCCGAGGCCAAGTCCGCCGAGCATTCCGCCGACGCTGGATTGCATCGCCTGATCCACTTTGCGGCTCGCCTCGTTGAGCGCGGCCATCACTAGATCCTGCAGCATCTCGACATCGCCGGCTTTCACCGCTTCGGGATCGATCACGATGCCGAGCACCTGCTTGCGGCCATCCATTTTTACGGTGACGGTTCCGCCGCCGGCCGAGGCCTCGACCACGGTCTGCTGCATTTTTTTCTGCAGCGTCTCGTACTGCTGCTTGGCCTGCGACATGAGTTCCTGCAAATTGAATCCGGACATAGATAAACCGTTTCACCGCCGAGACGCCGAGGGCGCGGAGAAAACAAATTCAGGCCTTACTTTCTCGGCGTCCTCTGCGTCTCGACGGTTCAAGCTTTATTGTTTCTCGCGATAGTCGATCACGGTGCGGATTTCCGCTCCGAATTTTTCCTGCATGCGTTGCACGATCGGATCCTGTTCGGCGCGACTGCGGGCGCTTCCGTTCGTTGCTGCTCGGCGTGGCACGGACGTCTGTTGCGGCGCTGGCTGCGCTGATCCGGCGGATTCGACTTGCATCCTGATCGGTCTTCCAGCCAGACCGCTAGCGGCGGCGCCGGCGACGCGGCGCGCGTCGCCGGTGAATGACATTTCGATCATTGTGCTGGAGGCCGCTACTACCGCGGTCAGAGTATTTCCTTCCAGTCGCCACGCTGCGTTCTCCAACAACGAAACCAGCATTTGCTGATTGCTCAGCGCGTTGAGAACGGCGTCGCGAAGAGACTCGGCGCTGACGTCGGCCTTCGCTTCGACACGCGCGGCTGGGCGCGGACCGGAGGCTAGTGATAATTCTTCAACCGCCGGAGCGGCCGATCCCATGATGATGACGTTGGCATTCGTCGTCGCGCTGGTTTGTGTAGCGCGGGCGGCCTCGCCCGCGAATGCCGCGATATCACCGGATGCCTCAGCCTTGGGATTGCCTTTGCGCGCCGAGTCAGCGGCGAACGGAGACACCGAATTCGACCGTGCTGGCGTGGAGGGCTCGGCACGCCGCGCTTCCATGGGCGAAGCGAGAACTGGCCTCGCGGGGTTGCGCGCTGGCCCAGAGGCGGACGCCGCCGCGTCGCTGAGCAACTGCTCGATCGGCAGCAGACGCTGCGCATGCGCCATTTTCAAAAGCCCCAGTTCGAGGTGGAAGCGCTGTTCCTGGCGGTATCCGAGCTCTCCGTGGGTGCGCAGCATGATTTGCAAATGCCGCGCCAGGTCCTCTTCGCTGAACAGTTCAGCGATTCGGCCGACGCGGGCGCGCTCATCGGAGGAAATCTGCAGGAGCGCAGAATCCTTGCCCGCGATTTTTGCCACCGTGACGTTGCGCAGGAAGCGCACCAACTGCCGCGCGAAGTGCGTGGGACTGTGGCCTTCGCCGATCAGTTCGTCGACCAGCACCAGGATTTTTTCGCTGGAACTTGCGTCGGTCGAGCCTTCGGCGACCGCCTGCATCACGGTTTCGAGCGCCGCCGCCGGAGCGGAACCGATCAGGCTGCGCACGGAATCGGCGGTCAGATGGTCTGAGGTCGAGGCGATGGCCTGGTCGAGGATGGAGAGCGCGTCGCGCATCGAGCCGTCGCCGGCTTCAGCCAGCAGGGCAAGCGCGTCATCGTCGGCGGGAATATTTTCTTTCGCCACGATGTCGCGAAGTTGCCCCATGATGTCGTCGAACTTCATCGCGCGATAACTGAAGTGCTGGCAGCGCGAGCGGATGGTCTGCGGAATATCCTCGGGCTGGGTGGTGGCCATCATGAAGATGACGTGGCTGGGGGGCTCTTCCAGCGTCTTGAGCAGCGCATTGAAGGCCGCGTCGGTGATCTGGTGGGCCTCGTCGAGAATGTAGATTTTGAAGCGATCGCGGGCGGGGCGGTAGCGCGCCGCCTCGCGCAGTTCGCGGATCTCGTCGATCCCTCGATTCGTGGCCGCGTCGATTTCGATTACGTCGACCGCGTTGCCGGCGCGAATCTCGGTGCAGGAATCGCAGATGCCGCAGGGTTCGAGGACGGGCTTTTCCGCCGAGCGGCAGTTGAGTGCCATGGCCAGGATGCGTGCGACGGTCGTTTTGCCGATGCCGCGATGGCCGCTGAAGACGTAGCCGTGCGCGATGCGCTCTTGCGCGATGGCATTTTGCAGGGTGCGGGTGACATGTTCCTGGCCGATGACGTCGGAGAATTTCTGTGGCCGGTATTTGCGCGCCAGGACCTGGTAGCTCATCGGAATCCCTGATTATACAGGGAGCTACGGGCTGCGAGCTGCGAGCAAACCGGACGGCCCGCGACTCATAGCTTCTGGCGCGTAGCGCGTAGCTTGGAGCTCGGGGCTCGTGCGCTTGCACGCATGACGCAGGCAGGGTACGCTCATGTTTCAAGTTTTAGCGCGAATATTGGAGAAATCATCCATGCAACTGAGAATGAGCACACGATCGCTGGGGGGCGTGCTGGTGGTGGATTGCAGCGGCCGGCTGGTGTTTGGCGAAGAATCGGCCAGCCTGCGCGAGAACGTCAAGAAGGTACTGGCCCAGAACCCGAAAGTGGTGCTGAATCTGTACGAAGTGAATTACATCGATAGCGGCGGGCTGGGGACGCTGGTTTCGCTTTACACCAGCGCCCGCAACGCCGGGGGCGCGGTGAAGCTGGCGCGCCTGAGCCAGCGCGTAGGCGACCTTCTGCAGGTGACCAAGCTGCTTACGATTTTTGAAGTGTTCGACAGCGAGGAATCGGCCGCCCAGTCCTTTAAGAATGATGCCGCTTAGCGGGCGGCCCCTGAAGGGGCGGCGGATTTCGACGATCTTCCGGTATCGCTGAAGCGATACCCTGATACGAATCCTTCAATATGTCTTCCTCTATCGCTAAAAGCGATGCTCTGACGCGAATCTGGCTTGGCGCGATTAATTCAGGTCGTTCAACACCAGCGGAGTCTGCGACATTCCGTTACTACCGCCCGCGTTGTCCACGATCACCATGGTGGTAATCGATCCCGATGGGGCGGCGGAAGGCTGGGTGATGAGCGCCGTCTTCTTCGCGGTTGCCGTGATGACCACTGCATAACCACCGTTAATGAAGGGAACTCTTACGTAGGCGCTCCCCTGGCCTTGGCCAAGGGCGGTAATCTGAGGTGTGTAACTGGTGATGTTGGTGCCGGGGGGAACGAAATAGACATCCACCCCGTTCGCGGGTGAATTGAGCGACGCGTTGACGATGCGGAATTCCACGTTGCCTGACGTCGGTGCCCGGTTGTTGTCGGTCAGAAGCAAAGGGGGCTCGTCATTGAGTTCAAGTCCAACCGCGACCAACGTGTATTGGGTCGAACCGTTCAGGTTAAAGGTGCCAACTGGGGAGATTGGGTTCGTGGTGTCGCCGGGTTCAAATCCTTGGATGATGTCGCCGCCCGAGGGTACCGCGAAGTAGCTTGCTGGGCTGGTGCTCGGCTGAACCTCGCCGAATTCCAGGCCGGGAACGATCCTGGTTCCGTTGACCCGGATGTCCGTGGGCCCGCTGTCGGGGATGGCATTGATCACGCGAATCTGCGCTCTATTACTTGAGCCGCAGTTGGTGGTAACGCCGCTCAAGGCGGCAAGGGCCAACGAAAGCGACAGGGCGGTCAACGTGCGAAACATCTTTTATCTCCCATGGCAGTTTGGTGGTGAGCAGGAAGGTTTGTCAACAACTGGTGAAGATGATTCGCCGGGCCTCGGTCGAGGCCCGGTTCCTTTTTCTGAACATGGCAGCGTGCCCCGCGCTTACTGGAGGTCCGTCAGATCTATCGGAAACGCCGAGGGTCCGCCGCCGTTCTGGCTGCTGTTGTCTACAAGCACCAGGGTAGTAATCGATCCGGTTGCCGGAGTGTAGTTCTGGTTAACGTATGCAATACCGTTGTTGCCGGCCCCGTGAGCAGTAACGTACACAGTAAAACCACCTGCAAAAGAGGAAATGGCGGGGACGTACTGACCCTGCCCGAGAGTTAGGCCGGCGATAGTTGGAGAGGCAGGTACCCCGCCGCCAACCTCGTAGATATAAATATCCGCCGAGCCTGATGGCCAACTGGGCGACGCATTGATGACACGGAATTGCAAATAGCCCGACGCCGGTGCCGTGTTGTTGTCGGTCAGAACGGATGGGGCATTATTGGAGGCCGCATAGCCCTGCAGGATCACCGTGTATTGCGTCGAGCCGCCGAGGCTGGTCGAGCCGTTGTTGACTGGGTCAATGGTGGTGCCGCTCACGTACGCCGTGATGGTGTCGTTGCCCGACGGTACCGGGTTGTATACCGCGGACTGGTTGGACTGCTGAGTCGGGTAAACGGCTTGGAATCCTAAGGCGGGGATCTTGGTCCCGTTGGTCCCGTTAATGTAGACATCCAGGGGCCCTGAGGCATCGGGGATGGCATTGATCACACGGACCAGCGCGTGATTACTGGAATTGCAACTGGCGGCGAAGAGGCCTAAGGCCACAATAGCCACTATAGCCGACGCAAGGGGCAGGGCCTTCAACAAGCGGAACATATCATTCTCCAAAAGGCAGTTTTGGTGGTGAGTAAAAACATGGGATGCAAATATCGTAATCCCAGGTTTTACGGGCGTGTGTAAACTTTTGTATCCGTGAACCTAGGTTAACATAGGCATCCGGAAAATATTGTCCGGCAAATTATTCGTGAAGCGGAAATCTCAATCCAAGTTGGGGAAACGCAGGCCCGCTCAGCCCACGTCCGGGAGAAGCAAACCGGAGGACAAGCGTGCCCGCGTCGTGCGCTGCATTCGCGCCTTGCCGGCGGGAACGGTATCGAGCTATGGCGCGATCGCCGAGGCTGCGGGCTGGCCCGGCGCCGCGCGTCAAGTGGTGCGGATTCTGCGCGAGGTTCCGGGATTGCCCTGGCACCGTGTTGTCGGCTCCGGCGGCGCCATCAAGCTGGGCGGAGAAAATGGTGCGGAACAAAGATTCCGGCTGCGCATGGAGGGCGTGACGTTTCGCGGCATGCGCGTGGATATGGCGAAGCACGAGCACAAATTTGCCAGGAGGTCGGCGTTTTAGTAGAGACGCGGCTTGCCGCGTCTTGGCAGTGTCGCGCTGCCGGAGACGGGGCAAGCCCCGTCTCTACCGGGAAACAGTTATGACTGTCCGTGTTGCGGCAGATTTCCTTCCAGCAAGTCGTACAGGCGGTTTGCCGGACAGCGCAATCCGATATAGAAAGTTCCGAACAGCGCATAGACGGCGCTGACGTGGTCGAAGCGCATCTCGTAGATCAGCTTCTTGAATACCATGGGATCGTCGGCGAAGAGGTCGACGCCCCACTCCCAGTCGTCAAAGCCGATGGAGCCGGTGATGATCTGTTTCACCTCTCCGGCATAACGGCGTCCGACCATGCCGTGCTCGTTCATCTGGCGCTGGCGTTCTTCCATGGGAAGCGTGTACCAGTTCTTGTCTTCGCCACGCAGGCGATCCATGGGATAAAAACAGATGTAGCGGTTTGGCGGCATCGACGGGAAGAGGCGCGGCTTCATCGCTTCTTTCTGGCGGGCGATGGTTTCCTGGATCGACTTTTTCCATTCCTCCGAATGTGGTTCCACGCCGCCATCGGCCAGCGCCTTGTAGGTTTTCAGCGACGATTCATAGAGCCCCAGCTCAATTACCGACAGATACGAAGTCGCAGGTTCCAGGAAGTCATTGAGTCGAAGACGCGCGAGATCGAGCTCGACCTGATTGAGCTGGTCGAAAGTATCGCGGAAGTGGACGAGCATCAGGTCGCCCTTGTGTCCGAGCAATGAGAACAGCGCCGACTGTCCATTGGATTTCGTTTCCATCCCGGCCAGCAATTGCGCGGCTTCGTTCGCGATTTGGCGACGGTCGTTCTCGGGAGTGGAGCGCCACGCGGTCCAGTGGAAACGCATCATCTGATGAAGTGTGGCGTAGCCTTCAATCGTCAGCGGCACAGCTGGGAGTTGTGCGGCGGAAACGGGGAGAGTTTCGGGATGGGTTGGATTCATGGACTTATTGTATTGAATCATCGGGCCATCGGGCCATCGGGTGATCGGGTCATCTAAATTCAAAAGCCTTTGATCTTCGATCAACCGATCACCCGATCACCCGATGCCTCACCCCGGTACCCCGGCCGCCACGGTGGGAGATTGCTCGACCCTGCGCTGGTATGCTACAAGCAGCTATATGCGTAAATGGATGAGCGAGCGCTTGAAGCGCCGCAAGAAGCCCGGAGACGGGTCCCCCAAGGAAGCAACCAAGGCACCCGAGCCTTTGCAGCCGAGGTTCTATGATGATGAGCCGGCGGCGCCTGCGGAAGTTGCAGTCCAAGTTCCAGTCAAAGCTCCAGTGCAAGTTCCAGTCAAGGCTCCTGTCGAGGCGCCGGTAGTCGAGTCGCGCCGGCCGTCGAGGTCGCAGCCAGTGTCGGCCCCGGAGCCTGCCGCGGAAGCAGACGCCGCGTCCGGTGCAGTGGAACCGAAACCACGGATATCGCGCCGTCGTCGCGGCCGTGGAGGTCGTGGGCGATCCCGTCCGGGACGGCTAGCTGCGGTGCCCGCGCCTGCCGCGACAGAATCGGCCACAGCGGAAGCATCAGCCCTGGAACCAGTGGTTGCCGCGAAGCTTCCGGTGGAAGCTGCACCAGTTCACGCCGCGCCAGTGCAAGCTGCGCCGGCTCCGGCACGCGCCAGCAAGGGAACGGTGGTGCTGGCTATCGGGTTGCCGGGATCGGGCAAGAGTTCGTGGTTCAAGCGGCACAACATTCATCCGCTCTCCAGCGATCTGCTGCGGGAACTGCTTTTCGATGACGCGCAGGAGCAGCGTTTTCAGGATCTGGTGTTTTCGAACCTGCGATCGATGTTGAAGGCGAGGCTGATTGCGCGGCGTCCGATGAACTATGTGGATGCGACGAACCTTACGCCTCACGACCGCAGTAGCTGGATCAAGCTGGCCAGGGATTACGGCTACGATGTGCAGGGCGTGTTCTTCGACGTCCCGCTGGAGGTTTGCCTGGAACGCCATCAACGGCGAGGCCGCGCGGTTCCGGAAGACATCATGCGCAAGATGGCGGGCAAGTTGAAGCCTCCGACGTTCGAGGAGGGGTTTTCGAAGATCACGGTGGTGCGGGTGAAGCAGAAAGAAAGCGAAACGTAGGGACAGCCGCCCTCGGCTGTCCGGCGGGGCCCGCCACGCTCCTGACTGCAACGGATGGGAAACGAATGCCTCCGAGCTGCGCTCGCGGGGACAGCCGAGGGCGGCCGTCTCTACGCTTAAATCTCATCCTTTCAGATAGGGCAGTAGTTCTCTGAACGCGGGGGCGCCTGACGAGCGCAGCAGTTCGTAGATCATCATTTCGGTCGAGGACAGAATGGCTCCGGCGGCGCGCATGCGATCCAGTCCGATTCGCCAGTTTAATTCTGTTCTGGAGCTGACGGCGTCGCAAGCCACATGCACCAGATAGCCCTCCCGCAGCGCTCCCAGCGCGGTTTGCATTACGCAGATGTGGGTTTCCATGCCGCACAGCAGGACGGTTGTCCGCTGACCAGGCAAGCGCTTCAGCAAGGAACAGAAAACGTCGCTGCCGAAGCAAGAGAACATCAGCTTGTCGATAGCCGGACTGTCGGGCAGCATGGACGCGATGTCGGGCAAGGTGTTGCCCAAACCCTTCGCGTATTGCGTGGTCACCAGCGCCGGGATCTTCAGGATGCCGGCAAGGCGAATCAGCAGCTGGGCATTTTTCACCAGGCGTTCTCTTTCCCAGATCGGCGGCAGCAGTTTCTCCTGCATATCGACGACGAGTAGAGCGCACTGTTCGGCCTCAAGCGGACGGCGCGCCAACGCTTCGTAATCGCTCTCAAGTTGGGTGATGGCTCCGGTGAAAGTTTCTGGGAAAGTTCTGCTGCCGGTCATGGCAACTCCTCTGTAGAGACACGGCTTGCCGCGTCTCACTGCGGAGACGGGGCAATCCCCGTCTCTACATCAGAGATTCTAACGCGGGTGGGGCGTGAAGGTCAGTGCTGTCTCCGAGTTGGTTGTGGAGAGCCGCGCGTCCCGGCCCGGCCGCCACCGTGCCGGACGGGCGAGGCGCCCGTCGCTCCACTAAGACGCGACAGGGCGTCGTTTTGCAGTGCCCGCGAAATGATTTAGAATTCTGGTACAGCCCGGTCGTTCAACGGTAGGACTGCAGCCTCTGGAGCTGCGTATCGGGGTTCGAATCCCTGCCGGGCTGCCAACCTTTTCGGCCGATCTGGGTACTTCTTGCCAGCGGGTCCGCGCTTGCTTAAGAACGCCCGGCGAAATCACTTCAGGGACTGGATGTTCCCCACCGTGATCGTATCCTTTTTCTCGTTCAGCTCTCCCGTCACGATCACGATTTGACCCGCCCATCTTTCCGCGGCTTGCTGATTGTCCAAACGGTAAACTTTCTCCTTCACCACCAGCACGAATGAACTTCCTTGATGGGCCACACAGTGCCGAGCGCAGTCGGCTGAGGTCGAGCCGAAATTCTTGGCTTTCAGCATTTCCTGGTGCGAGCGGGAAAGAGAATGAACGTTGAGAGCGCAGGAGCTGTCGCCAATCTCGCCGCGAAAAGTCGCGGCGTGGCTCAAGCCGGAGGCGAAGACGGTAAGAGTGAGGACATTGAAAACGGTCCAGCTCTTGAGATTCCAGTTTCTGACGAGCCAGTTTCTGACGATCGAGCGTTTCATGAGAGTTTCCTCGGCGACTGCTAGGCAATCACGATGACTTTCATGTTCATGTCCTCATGTCCCTCGCTGCAGATGACCGTGCACACAATCTGATATTCCCCTGGTTCGGACGGGACGCGCAAGACAAATTCCTGGTAGCCGGGCTTGAGTTCGAGGTCCCAGTTCGGGATTTTCGCGCCATCCTTCTTGCGGATGAGAGCGAAACCGTGAATGGATCCGTTCCGGTTGAAGGTCTTTGCCTTCTTGGCAGTGATACGGAATTGTACTTCTTCGCCCGCCTTGAAGGTAAGCGTGGGACTCACCTGGCGGCCGATCTTGTAGCGGCTGTCTTTATCGGCCAGGATTTCAACCACGCGCATCGGGGTTTGGGCGGCGCATGGCGAAATGAAAGCTGCGGACAGAAGAGTGAGCAGCAGCGCGGCAATACGGAGGGAGGCTCGGGCGTGATCGAACTTCACGATTATTCCGTCATGTAGGCGAGGATGTAGCGCATGTCTTCATCGGTGATGAGCGCTCGCACGCGCATGTGCCGAACGAAGGTGGCCATCATTCTCGGCGGAAATTTGTGCGGCGCCATGTGGCAACGTCCGCAATTTGTGCGGAAGCGTTTTTCGCCTTCCACTCGGATGGCAGCGTTCTGCGCGGTGCTCGACGGAACCACGTTCGCCGAAGTCGCGGCATTGGATTCCGTCGATTTGTTGCCTGACGCGTTGTTGCCCGACTCGGCAGCCACGATCGCGGCGAGAACCAGAACCACGGCCAGAATTCGCATCACCATCAATAACCTCCTCGGCCGAGGGGAAACGCGAAGCGATAAGTGATACCCGAGGTCCAGATATTCGCATTGCCTTCGGAACTGAGTTGCCGTCCATAGCTGGCGGTTGCCCGCAATCCATCCATGAAATAGTAGTTCAGCCCAATCTCAGGTTCCTTGGTGTCGGCGCCGGGCACATCTCCGTTGGTGGCTCCGGGCTTGGTGAAGAATTGCTGAAAGCGCCCGACGACTTGCGTGTGCGCAAAGACCCGGGCATGGGACAATGCGCTCAGGCGCAGAGCGGGCTCAATCCAGTAGCCTCGGCCCGACTCGGTATCGGCATATTCCGAGCGAATGTCCAGCGGGAGCGCGCGCGGCTGCCATTCAAAATGGGTTCCGAAGCGGTTGGCGTTCGTATCCTGCAACAGGTGCTCGAGCGAGAAGCCGATTTCCAGGCGCTGGTTAGGGAAAAACGCGACGATGCGTCCGCCGACTAAACGCTCGGACGCGAGCGTTTCGTTGCTGCTGAGAGTGGAAAAGTAAGCCGCGTAATTCAGGTTCAGGTCGTGCGCGGCTGGGAATCCGCCCCGAAGCATCAGACCGTTGCTCGAACTCTGTTCCAGCGGAAGGATAAGCGGATCGGCTTGCAGGTCGCGGATCCACACCGGATAAAGCCGCTCGTTATACATGCTGAACGGAGTGAGGAATCGTCCGACGGTCGCGGTCAAGTGCGGGTTCGCGATGTAGTCGAGTTGCAGATATTCCAGTGATTTCTGAATCTCTCCGCTGAAGGGACCGGTTGTTCCATCGCGACGCACGAAATCTCCTTCGAAGGCGGCGCGCGACTCGATCAGCCATTTGTCGCCCAGAGGCACGAGCACAACCGGGGAGATGATGCTGACCAGCGTCGTCTGTCCGCCTTGCACGATGGGGACGAAGGCGGCACCTCCGGTAACCACGGGGACGGTCGCTGTACCGCTAACGTCAGGCGCTTGGGCGAGGGCGGGCGCTGAGAGCAACACTGACATGACCAAAGACAGACACAACGCGGTAACCCATCCGCCACACCGCGCCGCCTTGAATATGACTGTCATGACTTAGACACAAGAACGCTTGGCTATTGGATAGCAATCCCTCCGCCAAAGACTGATCCCGATAAGTCATTGAAAACACGGCGAACGAGTCCTCAGAATAGACGTCACTCATGAGACGGCCGCCTTCATTCTGAGACGCTCGTCGCAGCTTAGTCCGGATCTTTCGCAGCGGGCGGGCCGGCGCAGGAGGGCAATCTTAATTTGGAAATCTTAATTCAAGGGCGCAACGGAGGGGTCGGTCAGCGAGATCAATTTTCCCAGCGGATAATCTTCCTGGGTAAGAGGCGTTTCGGGTTCGGGGTTGACGATGGCGAGTACATCGCCGCTGACAACTCCCCGGATCAACAGGCGGTCACCTTCGATCGCGACCACGCGGTATTTCTCGTCGAAGATCGACATCCTCTTTCCCATGGTAGTGGTTGGATGCGAAATGCCATGCCTGCGATGCTTCGCGCACTGCGGCGTGATCTACGGGAATGCTCTTTGGATTGCCGGCACAAGATTGCCGGCCCAAATTTGTCGGCCAAAGATTGCCCGCCCAGCGAAAAGGAAGAGCGCCCGTTCGCGGCTCAGTCCACACACTCAGTATCATAAGGATGACAGGCGTGGACTTTCGCGTCTGAGCAACATAGCTCACGTGCGGAGGTTGCCGATTCTCTCTGGAAATATCGCGCGAGTGGCTAATTTTCAGGGGCCCAGCCCGAGAAGATTTCGGCGGGCGAGGGCATAATTTGTGGGAAAAACCAACTTTAGGCTTAAAATTGAGGGCGATGGCCTCCTCTGGTTTGGTGAACAAGAGCCGCAAGTTTAATCCCAACACCTTCCTGGCAACCATTGGCGAGGGCAGGAAGAACCTGACATTCGCCAACAAGCAGGGAATCTTCGCGCAGGGAGATGCGGCGGACGCGGTCTTCTATATCCAGCAAGGCAAAGTGAAGCTCACCGTGGTCTCGAAAACGGGCAGAGAGGCGACCCTCGGTATGTTAACCGACGGAAACTTCTTTGGCGAAGGCGCGCTGGCAGGGCAGGCTCTACGCATGGGATCGGCTGAGGCCATGACCGATTGTGAGATTCAGCGGATCGACAAGAAAGCGATGATGGATGCGCTGCACCGGGAACCGGCGTTTTCCGAGCTGTTCGTGGCCTATTTGCTGGCGCGAAATGTGCGTTATGAAGAGGATCTGGTCGACCAGTTGTTTAACTCCAGCGAAAAACGGCTGGCTCGAATCCTTCTTCTGCTCGCTCATTTTGGCAAGGAAGGTGTGCCTGAGACGGTGATCCCCAAAATCAGTCAGGAGAGTTTGGCAGAGATGGTCGGGACAACTCGTTCGCGGGTCAGCTTCTTTATGAACCGGTTTCGTAAACTGGGCTTTGTGAATTACTCCGGCGGACCGGAGGGCGGGTTGCAGGTCCACAGCTCGCTGCTCGGTGTGGTTCTGCATGACTAACTGCTCTTGCGGCGCAATTTCCCATTAATGTTAATAATAATAACGATAGCGAGGACTTGAAATGAAGATTTTGCTGTTTGCCGGACTGCTCCTGGTAGTGCTCGGCATCGTCTCCCTGGTGGTTCCTATCCCTCAGACCCAAACGGACCGCATTAAGGTCGGAGGCGCGAATTTCGGCATTCAGACCAGCCACAGTGAGCGGGTTTCGCCCCTCATCAGTGTCTTACTGATCGGGGGTGGGATCGCGCTGAGCATTGCTGGTACGCGGGCGCGAAACTGACACGAGTTCGCAATCATTTGGTTCGTCGTAATGGCCAAGCGAAGGCCTTATGCCACGCGCCGCCCACTCACCAGGTTAATGACCAGCACTACGACCGCAACCACCAGCAGCAAGTGAACCAGACCACCGGCCACATGCAGGCTGAAACCAAGCAGCCACAGAATCAGAAGCACAACGAAAATTGTCCAAAGCATGTTGATCTCCTTCGCCGATTTGATCGCCCCCCCAAAGAGATGGGCGTCCGCGGAAGGCTCATCTATCTTGGTCTTGGTGTAACTATCTTGGTGTCGCCGGCGCGAGCGATTTCCCGCACTCCAGGCAAGACGATTTGGACCGCGACGTGATTAACCCGCAGAACGGGCACATTCTTTGCGATGCGTAACCGCGAACTGGTGGCGCAACGGACGCAAACAGCTTGGAGAGCGATGCAGTGATTCCCGCCAGCTGTCTATGAAAACGGTCGCGCAGACGACGAAGAGCGCGTTCCATCAGCGATTCACCTTAACGTCTTACGTTTCTTTCTCCCTATGTACTAACGGGTGCTATGTCAAGCAAGCGCCGAAACACGTTGCGGCGGGGCTTCTTTCCTCATTTGGGGATCTTTTCTTGGATCTTCGGCAGGCTAATGATGGCACGCCAGGATGGGTTATTACTGAGCAAGATTGCTCACCTCGGCATAGGGAATTGCCTGTCCTCAGGCTTAGGCCTAGCCTTAGCATTAGCATTGCGGAACGCGGCAACCCGTTTCGACGGGTTGTTGAAAGTGAGCAATGTAGACCAGTTATTCCTCAGCCCATGGACGACCATGATGCTTGAGACGAGTACTTCTTCTCTCTCTTTCAGGTCTCTGAGCTAAGTCAGGCTATCTGAAGTCTTCTCCTCTTAGTTCCGCAGATCCTATAAAGGAACAATTCATGAAAAAGATAATGTCAGTGTTGTTGATGAGTTTGATCGGTCTGGTTGGAACCTTCGCGTTTGCCGGCTCGGCTCGTGAAGACTCGGTCGACCGCCTGCAAAAATCCGTGGACGTTCTTCAGTCCATTATGTCGACGCCCGACAAAGGTATTCCCGAGGAAGTATTGAACGGCGCCAAGTGCGTCGTCATCGTGCCGGACCTGATCAAGGGTGGCTTCGTTTTTGGCGGCAAGCACGGACGTGGTGTGGCTACGTGCCGTACGGCTGATGGCTGGAGCGCTCCCGCATTCGTCTCGGTTGGTGGTGGGAGTTGGGGATTGCAGATCGGAATCGAAGGGGTCGACCTGGTGATGCTGGTCATGAACGATCGTGGTTTGCAGCATCTGCTTTCCAGCAAGTTCGAGCTCACCGGTGAAGGATCGGTGGCAGCGGGCCCGGTAGGCCGTCACACTTCCGCCGGAACTGACATATCGATGAACACTGAAGTGCTGACTTACTCGCGCTCGAAAGGCGTGTTCGCCGGCTTGACGTTGGAAGGTGCGGTAGTGGAGCAGGACAACGACTCGACCCGCGCCATTTACGGCAAGCACATGATGTTCCGCAACATTCTTTCGGGCCATGCGTCAACTCCGGAAAGCGCACGAGCGTTTGTGAAGGCTGTGTCCGAAGCGGGTCACCAGGCCCGTATCGCGGAAGCACGAGAAGACAACAAATAAGTAAGTAAGATCTGTCCGCGTGAATGATTTCCGCTGACCGGGACCGCACAACGGTTTCGGTCAGCTTTTTGATTGCGGGGCTAGGTTCTTTGTTTGACGCTGTGGCCCACCGCCACCAGAAAAATGGCGCTCTTGCCTTCGGCGTGCGGGGAGAAAAAGCGGGTTACATCGTCATCGTAAAAGGTGAGGCCGGTGGCGCCCAGGTGCTGGGCGTAGGCCGCGAGATAGAATTTGCCGCCGAGGATACCGGCTTCAAGCTGTACCGCACGATATCCGCGATTCCCCAGGCGATCGAGTATCGGCCGCAAATCGGCCAGAAAGAAAATATCCACGGCGGCGTCGGCAGGCAACTGCTGCTCTAATCCGAGATACCCAGCTTGCTTACGAAAATCTCCTTGCTTTAGACACTCGAGCACTCCTCGATCGCGATGAAAGA
>DATFZT010000104.1:0-19742 GCA_035314185.1 Terriglobales bacterium | reverse complement strand
CGATCCGCTGCTCCGCACTCACGTAGCTGAACACCGCTCCCTGCTGCTCGTCGTTTCCTCGCATCCCTACTTCTTATCAGCTTTCCCTGTGCATCTCTCGTTCGAAATGCGATTCTCCATCGACTTTTTCCGCAAGCTGTTCAGCCGTCTGCTTTCATGCTGACGGGTTGCAGCGTTAGCGTTCCTGAAGCACCTTCAATACCGCTTTCTGCGCCTCCATCCCCTCGGGATCCAATGCATTCGCGCTGAGGTATGCCGCGAGTCCCCGCAGCATGTAGGTGTCGTTCTCGAAGGTTTGCAACAGCTCGAAATGCGGCGGAGTATCTTTCCAAACTTTTTGGTCGGCGGCGTCCAGCGCAGTGAGCCAGTTGTGAAATGCCGGCGCATCAAAATCTTTTCGCACTACGATCCTTGCCGCGAGCGCCGATAGCCGGTCTTGTTCTCCGTACCTGAAAATCTCATGGGCGGAAGACAGACGGCTTGCGATCGCATCCAGCAAAAGTCCCTGATCTCCGTTCTTTAGCAGGGGATTAGCGGCCAGTGCCGCTAGCAGATCGGCGGTATGCGCGGTTGCATGAATCCACCCCAGTGTGGGATCAAATCCGCGCAGATCGCGTTCATCCCTAAGATAGGCGAGCGCGTTCGCCAGGAATGTACGGTATCGCTCTTCGCTGAGAAACGGCATCTTCAAATCCCGCTCGGCCAGCGCAACCAAACCTAGAGCCGAGAACGAACGCTTGAGCACGCCGTCATTTCCCGATTCGCCGATCCCAACCCGCAAGTTGGCTTGCCAATCATCGAGCAGGGAATTCAGTTCGTCCGCCGAGATTTGCTTCTGGTGCTTGATCCAGACGGTGGTAATGGAGTATGCGAGGTCGTCCCTAAGTTCAGAGTCCGGCGAGCCGAAGTAGGCACTCAGCTCGTGAAGCAAAGGGTAGACCTGCTGCCGTTCCGGGACGGCATACCGGTTTTTCGCGATGGCACGCCAGAATTCGCGGTCATGCACCGGCTTTCCCGGCATTTCCTCGGCGGGCGCCGGAGACTGTGCCAGCATTGGAAAAGACATCAGGAACAATGCCACAAACGCTGTCATCCATTTCACAATTACGCTCCCAAAAGGTAAATTTCGCTATATCTGACGCACGAGACTGGCCGGCCAAGATTAGACGCTATTGCCGCCCTGTCGTTACCAATGTTCTACACTCAAGTGGGATAAGAGGGAGACTATGCGCGATTTTATTGTGTTGCTGGGGGCGATCGCCGCCCTGACCGTTCCGAGTGGCGGACAGGACGCTGGCGATTCCGCACGCACAGCGATTCGGAAAGTGATCGAGGAGCAGCAGGCGTCCTGGAACCGGAAAGACCTTGAAGGCTTTATGGCCGGGTATTGGAAATCGGGCGAGCTGACGTTTTTTTCGGGCGCGCATGAATCGAAGGGCTGGCAATCAGCACTCGATCGCTATAAGAAAAATTATCAGGGCGCTGGGCACGAAATGGGAAAGCTCGAATTCGCGAACGTGCGGATCGAGTTGCTGGGGCCGGAGTCGGGATTCGTGCGCGGGGAATTTCATCTGACGATGTCGGATGGCAAGACGCCGCACGGGCTGTTCACGCTGGTTTTCCGCAAGTTTCCCGAGGGATGGAAGATTGTGCACGATCACTCAGCCGGAGAGTGAGTGGCGATGGCAGGTGGACACGTCCTTGTCGACATGCAGTGCGCTGCAAAATGCAGATCCCTCGCTTCGCTCGGGATGACAAAATCAAACACTAGCGTCCTCGATCCATAGCCTCGTTTGCCAGTCGATCGGCAACCTGGTTGTGCTCGCGAAGGGCGTGGCGGATTTCGAAGTGCTCCAGCCGCCGGACTAGCTGCTGCGCCTCGTCGTAGAGCTTGCGCAGGTCCGGATGCCGCACCTTGTAGATCCCTTTCATCTGCCGCACCATCAATTCGGAATCGCTAATCACCTTGAGCGCTTTGATCTGGTGTTCGGTGGCGTAGCGAAGGGCGGCGAGGAGTCCCTGATACTCGGCATAGTTGTTGGTGCGGTGCCCCAGGTATTCGCTCAGTTCGGCGACCGGGTGGCCGGCGGCGTCCTGAATGGCGACGCCATAACCGGCGGGCCCAGGATTGCCACGAGCTCCGCCATCGACGTGCGCGGTGTGAGCGGCCGGCGCGGATCTTGGCGCGGCTTTCGAACTGGGAAAAAGATTGCCGGATCCAGAAGAGCGCGAAGGCATAAAGCCAGTTTACAACGTGGCCGGAATTCGGAATCAGGGAGACCGCGGAATCCCACCCTTCAAGAAACGAAGGGCGTGCGGCCGCCTGGCTGACGAAGTGACGCGTCTATCTAGCTAGTGGTGATCGCCGTGACTGTGGCGCCAGTTCCAGTATTCCTTCTGTTCTTCAGGCGGCAGCTTGCGAAAATCGCGACCGGCATCGCGATGATTTTCGTGGGCCCACCGTTGGTAATAGACCACCTCGTCGTGGCTCCAGACGTGGTAGTCGCTGTAGTAGGGGTCATAGACCCGGTAGTAATGATGTTCGGCGCAAGCCGTGCCCAATGCAGAAGAGGCCAAGGCGGTGGCCAGCAAAAGTGAACTGGCGAAACGAGATCTCTTATTCATCGGCGTAACCGTCCTCTCTAAGGTCGACCCCGTAATACAGATGCCGAAGCTGGGTCGACAATTTGTGTAGAGAAAGCAAAGTCTCCAGGAAATAAACCCGGGAAAATCAGAAAAGTTTCACAGAAATTCAAGCCCGAGAAATCACAGAGAGATATGAGGAACGAAGCAGTTCGGATGCCGCTATGTTATGTCGCTACCTTCCGGTGGCCAGCCGCGTGGCTAAGCGCTGCGGCAGATTAGCGGCGAGAATTTTCTCCTGCGCCACGCGCAGGTTGTAGGGGACGCGGTAGAACGTCACAATCCAAGCCTCAGAGTCGAAAACGGCAAACGCGGCGCGCCAGTCGCCATCGCGCGGCTGGCCTACGGAGCCGGGGTTGATGAGATAGCGGCGATCTTTGCGGAGCGGCCAATCGGAGGACTCGGGCTGGCCTACGGTGCGATATCCGGGCCGGTAGGCTTCACTGATCTCGCCGGTGAGCACGAATCCGCCCTGGAGGTGCGTGTGTCCGAAGAACGTGATGGGGACGGGATTGGTGATGAGCGGCTCGATGGCGTCGCTGGCGCTGACCATGTATTCATCCTCGTCAAGCGAGGAGCCGTGGACGAACTGAATGCCTGGGAGTTCGTCGAGTTGGACGGGACCCTGCGGCAGCGAGCGGAGCCAGTCGAGATTCTTGGCGGTGAGCTGGTCGCGGGTCCAGAGCGTGGCCAGGCCGGCGACGGGGTTGAATTCCTCAAGGTTCATCAGGCCGCTGACGGCCTTGTCGTGATTGCCGCGGACGAAAACTTTTCCCAGAGCTTTCACTTTGGCAATGACTTCGTTGGGATTGCCGCCGTAGCCGACCGTGTCTCCCAGATTGATGACGAGGTCATGGGCGGGCGCGGCAGCCAGACAAGAGTCCAGCGCTTCGAGGTTGCTATGAATATCGCTTAGAACAAGAATGCGCACAAAGAGAGGATTATAGCGTCTCCGGAGGAGAAACGACGAGCGCGGGTGTCTGATTTCCGGTAGAGACGCGGCTTGCCGCGTTTGTGGCCGCAGAGCGAGACGGGTCAAGGGCCGTTCTAGAGATGAGGTGCGGTTGGGGCTTCCCCTTCCGCCAATTTCCGTTCGGGGAGGAAATAGGAAAGCGCGACGAACATAAAAATGAAAAACGAGATGCGAACATCAACGAACGCGAGCGGCACCGAGGCGGTGTAGAGCAGCATCGAGTACAGATTCTTGGATTGAACGCGGCGATGGTAGCGGACCATGTCAGGATTGTCGCGATGATGCTGAACGATGGCCGAGCGCAGCACCGCGAACGACACCGAGCACAGTGACAGCACGACACCGTAGAGAGCGACGGCGCGGGGATCGCGATAGTGGTCGCCCATGTACGCGGTGACGAAGGGAACAAGCGACATCCAGAAAAGAAGCGTGTTATTCGACCAGAGCAGGCGAGCGTCGGCGCGGCGGGCGGAGTGCAGCATGTGATGATGATTCACCCACATGATGGCGACCACGAGAAAGCTGAGGAGGTAGCTGAGAAACTGCGGGAGAATGCTGCGCAGTGAAACCAGCGTAGTATCGCGCGGAACCTTCAGCTCGAGCACCATGATGGTGATGATCACGGCGATAACGCCGTCACTGAAAGCTTCAAGGCGGTTGGTGCCGATGCCGTTCATATTTATGACTTTCGACAAGTTATGTTTATCAGATTCGCGGCGGATTCACGACCGGGCAGCGGGCCCAATGTTCGGGACTGACTTCAATCAGCGGGGGAATCGCGACCGCACAGGCGGCGACGCGGTGCAGGCAGCGGGGTTCGAACCGGCATCCCGGAGGAAGTTGGGCGATGTTTGGGACGGTGCCGTCGATCGTCGAGAGTGGAAGGGCGCGGTCGGTCGAGAGAGTGGGAATGGCGCACAGCAGGCCTTGAGTGTAGGGGTGAGCGGGCGCGCTGAAGATATCGGACTTCGTGCCCAGTTCGACCAGGCTGCCGGCGTACATGACGGCGACGCGATCGGCGACGTGCGAGACGACGGCGAGGTCGTGCGAGATGAAGAGCATCGCCAATCCAAATTTGTGGCGGAGGTCGTTGAGCAGGTCGAGGATCTGCTGCTGGATGGTGACATCGAGCGCGGTGGTGGGTTCGTCGGCAATGAGCAGTTGCGGGCGGTTGACGATGGCCATGGCGATCATGACGCGTTGGCGCATGCCTCCCGAGAGCTGGTGAGGATAGCTGCGGGCGCGTTCGTCGGGGTCGGGGATGGCAACGTCGCGCATACCTTCGACCGCTTGACGCCACGCTTCGGATTTCGAGACGCGGTGGTGAGCGAGCACAGCTTCCGCAATCTGGTCACCGACGCGCATGACGGGATTGAGGGAGGTCATGGGCTCCTGGAAAATCATGGCCATGCGCAAGCCACGGAGCTGGCGCAACTCATCGGAGGACAGCTGGGTGATTTGCGTGGGAAGGGCGCCGTTGTTCTGCGAGCCATTCTGAAAAGCGATCTCGCCTGTGACCATGGCAGTCGGCGGAAGCAGGCCCATGATGGCAAGCGAGGTGATAGATTTCCCCGAGCCGGATTCGCCGACTAGTCCGAGGACTTCGCCGGGGGCGATGGAGAATGAGAGGCCGCTCACCGCGGCCACGGGCGCAGTCGCCTTCGACTGCTGCCCACGGGACTGCGGGAACTGGATGGTCAAGCCGCGGACGTCGAGCAGCGGGTGCACGAGGAGTATGGTATCAGCGGACGCGCTACTTCTTTAATGACCGCTATACTGACAGTTCCGAGGTGAACATGCCGAGCCCCGCTATTCGTTTCTTGGTCCTGCAGCTTGCGTTTTTCGTTCTTTTTCCTTTTGTGCTTGCGGGCGCGCAGGCGAATCCACGTCCGGCAGCGCCCGGGGCGGATTATTCGGGCATGTACAGCTTTCTGCGCGAGGGCGAGTTTGTCCAGCTCACCGTCGAAGACCAGGGACGCGTCACCGGCTTTGTTTCCCGCTACAGCGACTCGGAAGGCGATCGCGGCGATTTTCTCGATCACTTTTTCAAGTCGGGTAAGCTCGATGGCAACGCACTCACGTTTACCACCGAAACTGTGCAGGGTGTCTCGTTCGAATTTCGCGGGACGGTCGAGCGAGGCGAGGGCAAGAGCCGGGGCGACGAAGCGTATTATGTGCTTAAGGGAACTCTCGTTGAGAACACAACCGACGAAGCGAAGAAAACTTCTTCCCAGTCGCGCGAGGTTGTGCTAAAAGGCTTCCCGCAGGACGTGGTTCCCGCACAGGCAGAAAAGAAGTAGGCGGTCGGTTGAACTTCATTCCAAATATCGATTCGAATCACCGATTCGAAGCATCGATGCAAAAGGAGCATTTATGAAGAACAGAGTATGGCTGGTGGTCCTCATGTTGGCCGGCGCGTTGCCGGTGGTGGGACAGATGAAGGAAAACGAGCGCATCGAAGAATCCGCGACCGTGATGAAGCAAATTCTGGACATGCCAGACACGATTAACAAGGAAGTGCTGAACAAGGCGGAGTGCATCGTGATCTATCCGTCGGTAAAGAAGGCGGCGTTTGTTGTGGGCGGCAGCTACGGGCGTGGAGTGATCACATGCCGCAAGGGGCAGGGTTTTTCGGGCCCGTGGAGCGCGCCGGCGATGTTCGCTTTGGAAGGCGGGAGTTTTGGTTTCCAGATTGGAGCGCAGGCAACCGACTTCGTGCTGCTGGTGATGAATGAGGCGGGCGCGAAATCGGTAATGTCGAGCAAGGTGAAACTGGGAGGCGACGCGTCGGTCGCGGCTGGGCCGGTGGGACGCACCGCTTCCGCGGAAACCGATATCGTCATGAAGGCGGAGATTCTGTCGTATTCCAGAGCCCAGGGACTGTTTGCAGGCGTGTCGCTGGAGGGTTCGACGATGCGATCCGACGATGGGGGCAACAAGGCGCTGTATGGGAAAGAACTGAGTGCCAAGGAGATAGTGCGAGAGGGAAAAGTGGCGCCACCGGCGTCCGCCCGGGCGCTGCTGGCGCTCTTGACTAAAGCGTCCCCGAGACACCAGAAGTAAGCCGGGTAATTTCAGCAGATGAGAGTACCGGCGTGGACAGACGGGGAACATTTCTAATGGTAAGAAGATACGCCCAATGGGTACTTGACATGATTGAGCCCGCCGCCGCAAAATATCGCCAATTCGGGGTAAAACGCACATTTCCTCTCGAGAGATGAACAGTCGGCAAGTTTATGATGTCTAGCCAGCCGTCACAGTCCCCACCAAAGAAAGTCAGTCCCGAGCAGTGCAAGCATCCTCGCGTGCAGATCGTCTCCCGCGACGAAGAATCCGAATATGTGGAATGCCAGGAATGTGGAGACGTTTTCGAGGCCAGTGAATTGAAGGACATGGCGATCGAGGAAAAGAAAGAACCAGAGGAAGAGTGAGGCGCGTTCGAGCGCATGGTTGGTCGCGCTCAGCTGATCTTAATCGCCTGACCCTGATCACCTGACTTTAATCACCATGTTTTCCGACGCATCCACCCAGAACTTCTTCCCCGGTGGAATCACCGTGGTCGCGCTATATTCCGTGATCACAGCCGGGCCCTTCATCGGACGGCCGGGGAGAATGTCTCCGCGTTCAAGCACGGGAGTGGTCACCGCTTTGTCGTGAAAAAACACGGGCGCTCGTTCTACTGGCGCCCCGCGTGACGACGGCTTGTGCAACGGCTGTTGCCGTGTTTTCGATAGGGATAGAGGCTGCGGTGTGCGCAACCGGGCGCGCAGACGCAGCGTGACCAGTTCAATTTCGCGTCCCGCGTGGTGATATCCGTAACGGCGCTGATGTTCGCGATGAAAGCGGGTGGTGACGTTGTCCTTATCGTTATCCTTATCCTTATTCGTGACGGGTACGTTGAGTTCGTAGCCTTGACCACGATACCGTAGGTCGAGACTCCTTTCATACTGAACTGCACCACGCCACCGTTCCGCGCGGAATTCTTTTTGCGCCGCCGCCTCCAGCATTCGAAATTCTTTCTCCAGTTTTGCCCTTGGTAACGCTTGCCGTGGATGGCCGGCGATTCGCCAGAGCAGGGTGCGCGAATAATCTTTGACCACATCGCTGACCAGGATTCCGAACGCCGAAAGCGCGCCTGGCTGTGCCGGAATCATCACCGTCGGGATCGCCATCGCCTCCGCCAGTTCGCAGGCATGCAGACCTCCCGCTCCTCCGAACGCCACCAGCGCAAAGTCGCGCGGATCGTATCCGCGTTCGATGGAGACGACGCGCAAAGCCCGTTCCATATTTGCATTCACCACGCGTACGATGCCCGCGGAGAATTGTTCCAGGCTTAGATGAGAGCCCTGTTTCTTCAGCCATTCCGCTGTAATCCGCCGCGCTCTTTCGATGTCGAGTGTGAACTCGCCGCCCAGAAAACGGTCGGGACGAAGGCGCCCCATCAGCAAATTCGCGTCCGTCACGGTGGGCTCGGTTCCGCGACCATAGCAGATCGGCCCTGGATCGGCGCCCGCCGATTCCGGGCCCACGCGCAGCGAACCGCCGGCATCGAAGCGAGCGAGCGACCCTCCCCCGGCACCCACGGTGTGAATCTCCAGCATCGGGACTCCCACCGGAAGCCCGGCCACTTCCGACTGGCCGCCGGCTTGAACCTCGCCTTGGACGGCGGCGACATCGGTCGAGGTTCCGCCCATATCGAAAGAGAGAATCTTGCGGAACCCGCTTCGCGCAGCCATCGCCGCCGCGCCCACCAGTCCGCCGGCCGGGCCCGATAACACCGTGCGTACAGGCTCCCGCGCCGCCGATTCCAGAGCCGTGATCCCGCCGCTTGATTGCATGACGAAGATTCGCGGGGCTACTTGTTTTCGCGACCCGCTGGAGCGGTTGCCCAATTCCTCGCGGTTTTCGTCTCCCTGATCACGGACGCGCTCTGCCAGCTTTTCCATGTAGCTCTGCATGAGTGGTTGCAGATAGGCGTTCACCACCACCGTGCTTGTGCGTTCGTATTCCCGAAACTCGGGCAGAATTTGATGAGACACGGACAGCGGCTTGCCAAGGTCTTTCACGGCGTCGGTCACGGCCGCTTCGTTGGCCGGGTTGGCAAACGAGAAGAGCAAGGAAATGGCGATGGCATCTGGATCAGCCCGCCGCACCGCCTCCCGCAGTCGCGTTAGCTCCGCCTCCGACGGCTGCTCCAAAATCCTCCCCGCGGCATCCGTCCTCTCCTTAACGCCGAAACGCAGTTCACGACAGACGAGCGGCGTCACTTGGTCAAAGAAAAAATCGTACAGGCGAGGACGCGCCTGCCGTCCAATCTCAATGACGTCTTCGAATCCCGCCGTTGTAATCAGCGCGACTCGAGCGCCTTTTCGTTGCAGCAGAGCATTGGTCCCGACAGTCGTGCCATGCAGCAGCGTGACGGCGGCTCTGGCGCCGGTGGCGCCAATTTTTCTGAGCGCGGCCGCAATCGCGCGCGACGGATCATCGGGCGTCGAGAACACTTTCAGAGTTTTGAGAGCGCCACGCTCCGCCCACACGCAGTCGGTGAACGTACCTCCAGTGTCGACTGCAATGCGAAGTGCGGAATGCGATACGCGAGCCATGTATGCCGAAAGATGAACATGGAAGACTACCACCGCTCGTGGCCTGTGCAGTAGCCAGAGCCTCACCACAGAGACACAGAGACACAGAGAAAACTTTCAAATCTGTAAGAACCAAGTCCTTCCCATTCTTTGAATTCCTCGGTGCCTCTGTGTCTCTGTGGTGGGTGTTGTTCGGGACGGGCGGGTCGGTACCGGCTCAGGATTCCGCCCGCCTGTGCTCGAAACATAATCGCCTCCCGGCTCCGACTGCCGTATTCTGAAGAAGTGAACGGGAGAACGTGGAAGGCTTGGCTGGTGCCGGGCGGCTTGTTATTGGCGCTGGCGGCGACACTTGTCAACAGCTCGCTGTTCGCCCAGATCGCGCCCTCGGTGGCCTTCTACTACGTTGGCGTATTTGCCGCCGGACTGGCCCTTGCCTGGCGTTTCAACTCCAGCCGCGTTCTGTTCTCCTTGCTGGTTCTGCTGCTCGCGCATCGCGCCGTCGAGTTCTTTTCGGTCGGTCAGGTGCGTACCGGACCCGGGCGTATGGCGGTCGCGCTCGCTGCCCTGCTGATCCCGCTGAACTTCATCGTGTTCGCCTCGATGCGCGAGCGCGGCCTGATCTTTGCTGGAATCGCGCCTCGTTTCGGATTGCTCCTCCTGGAATCGGTTGTCTTCGCCGTTCTGTGCCGGCCGGAAAATAGTCTCTCCGATCCACATCATCCCAGTTCGGCCGCGATCCCGCCCTGGATCCTGTTAAGCTTTGCCGCCGCCATAGCAGTGTTCGTGCGCCGGTTCTTTCAAACTCGCAAGCCGATCGAACCCGGATTTGCGTGGTCGGTGACCGCCGTTTTCCTGTGGCTCCAGCTCGCCCCGATCGGCAAAATGTCGGAGGCCTACGTAGCCACCGCCGCCCTGATCCTGGGCGCTTCTCTGATCGAGACTTCCTACGTCCTCGCCTACCACGACGAACTAACCGGCATTCACGGACGCCGCGCCTTCAACGAGTCTCTGCTTTCACTGGACCAGCAATACGCCATCGCCATCGTCGACATCGACCATTTCAAAAAGTTCAACGACACCTACGGGCACGACGTAGGCGATCAGGTGCTGTGCATGGTGGCCAAGCGGCTAACTCAAGTCGGCGGCGACGGCCGGGCTTTCCGGTGCGGCGGTGAAGAGTTCTCCATCGTCTTTCGCAACACTTCCGCCAAGGAAGCGTTCGAGCATCTGGACGCGCTGCGCCAGATCATCGAGAAATCCAGCTTTCAGGTGCGTGGTTCGGATAGGAGAGCCGAGAAGAGTGCCGAGAAAAGCGCCGAGAGCAGCAGCGATCGCCGGATGGGGACCGGGCAGTCCGATCGCAGAAAGTCCGCAAAAAAGAAAATTGCTGCCGCTGTTCCCAGCCAGTCGCCCGATCGTCTCTCTGTGACGGTCAGCATCGGCGTGGCCGAACCAAGCACTCGCAACCGCCAACCCGAGCAGGTGATCCAGTCCGCCGATCAGGCCCTCTATCGGGCCAAGAACAAAGGCCGCAACCGCGTGGAACTGGCTTCCACAGCCCCGCTTCGGCTAGCCGAAGGCCGGCGAGCGAAGGCGTCGCGGCTCTGAATTGTTCACCTCCTGAGGTATAATTCGCGGCGCGCGATGCTTTCGGGCCGGATTCCCAGCCTTGATCACAGACTCCACTATGGTTGCGAGGTAAATCGGCCGTGCTCATCATGCAACAGGTTCATTGCCCGTGCTGCGGGAAGTCCGGCAGTCACCCAAAACCCATGCTGCAGCGAATCACTCAAAATCCACCGGCGTCATATGAGGACGGCGTCTACATAAATTACGCATGTCCTGAGTGCAACAATCTATCGCGTGCTGACGTACCGAAGGCTCTACTGCCGCTCGATACCAAGGATCGATCAAGACACCCCGATGATCTGATTGCTTTCGTTGTGACACTCGAATGCGAAAAAACCGGCTGCGAAACTCCCTTGGTAGTGTTTGCACCAGTGAAACGCGGCACCATCCCCGCTGGATTTACAACTCACGTTGCCACTCAGTGGAGGCAGCATAGCGCCGCATGTGCGAGTGGTCACCCGCCTCGGCAACCGTTGAAGATGAGCAAGCAAACTCAGGAAATCCGTTGGAATACGAGCCTTTGGTAGTCGCAGCTTCCAACATGGTTGCCGATCGTCCCTTAAGGTTTGGACGCGGCGTTGCTAGCAGCTTTGCCAGGAACTCTAGGCGTCAACTTCCGGATGACAAACTCCTGAAACAGATTGCTGACCGCCGTTGCGCCAATTCCGAGTGCCCCGTTTTCGAGGGTTAATCCCGCTCCATTGCGATCTTGGTCTGGATAGTAGAGATTCGAGATACCACCCGCCGCCAGGCCTCCGAGGATATTTGAGTAATTTGCCTGCCAGCGTCCATTGTCGCCCTTGCAAATCACAGCGTTGGCAATCGCATACAGAGTCCGTGACGTCTTGCTCCCGCTTCCTTTGTAGAAATAACGCGGGTCTTGTTTCAGGAGCGAGGGCAGTATGGCGGCTCCGATGAACGTCCCCGAAACCGTGTCGGCATAGCCGGCGCCGAAGCGCTTTGCATAACCTTGTGCGCCTTGCCCATATTCGGCGAAGTGATTTTGCGCCTGCTCAACTCCCGCGGCGCCCCCCACAAATACGAAGGTGAATGGATCCACCACCGTCTTCCAGGCAAGCTTGAACTTTTGCTTCGAGGTCAGCGGAGCTGCATTGGGGATGTAGCTGACATAAAAATTTGGAATGGCGCCAAACACACGCTGCTTCTCTTCAACCTTGATCTGCTCTTCCGCCACTTCGACCTGCGAGGGTCCGACCTCCACATCAGTGACATTGGTAGCAACTTCCAAAGCAATCTGCGGGACAATATAGATCTCCCCTGAACCCAGGATTCCAGTGGACGTTTGCGCCGCGAAATCCGCCGAAGTGACGGTGAGCTGGAAAGGTCCGGGAGCGATGTTGGCAAAGTTGAATTGCCCATCGCCGCCCGATAGCACCTCTTGGTGCAGGGACTGATCATCGCCAGTGCCAGTACCAGTTAGCCTAACCCGGGCTCCGGCGACGACCGCTCCACTTTGATCAACGACCGTTCCGCTGATGCTTCCGAATGTTATTCCGGACCATCGCTGACCTGGCAGTTGTCCACCGGTTGAGGCTTTCCCCGGCTGTTCTGAACTATTTCCAGAACTATTTTCCGAACTATTTCCTGAGCTATTTTCGGGACTATGATCCGGACCAGGCACAGGTGTCGGCTGAGGGGTCTGTCCCAAGCAGAACGACGTCCAACCCAGAATAACCAACGCAAACACTGTGAGCCCGGACTTGAATTGGAGCGTCATGAATAGCTTGTTTTATCCTCTCCCGTACTTCCTATCCAGATCACCAAAGTGATCCATTCCCGCGCTCTCGCGCTTGAAACCGAAGCAGCGCTTGCAGCCACGCCCTCGGTGCCAGTCCGAGCAGGACCTTCTTTAGCGCATCGAATTCCCCGCTCCCAACTTTGATGCGGGATGCACGCAGGTGTTTGCACTCACCAACCAATCGTTGAGGGACCTATTCAAAATGGCATGCAGCGAATGAGCAATCGAAATAACTACTCCACAAGCAGTGAGCATGCCGGTAGGCAAGAAAGCAATCTGGCCTGCCGGGACCAGTTTCCGGTTCGATGATGACGGTGAAAGCGCGGCTTGAAGGCTAGCCATGCGAAAGAGGATGTATCCAACTCGCAGCGGCAACCTTCAACATCGCCCAACCGTCTCCGCTGCGGAATAAAAGGAAGCACCAATGGTAAACTATAATTCCGCACGCCGGAGAGGTGGCCGAGAGGCTGAAGGCGGCGGTTTGCTAAACCGTTGTACGGGCTAACACCTGTACCGAGGGTTCGAATCCCTCCCTCTCCGCCAGTACTTTAGTTATCTAGTACTTGCAGGTTGGTGATACCTACACTGATACAAGAATCAGGAAGGATCACCATGAATCGTGAAGTCAATCTCACCAAACGAATCCGCACCAGCAAGGGGCTGCGCTACTGTCCTGTGGTCCTATCCGCGAATGGCCGCGTCAAGCCTGATGCGGTGCTGGTCAACGGCAAACCCGAACGGCACATGGAAGGCGCATATTATCTGGAATGGTCTGAAGGGTCGAAGCGGGTACGCCTGTCAGTCGGCAAGGACGCAGCGGATGCCGATGCGCGAAGGAGGCGCAAGGCAGCCGAACTCAACGCGGTGAACAATGGCGCTGCTATTGTGCCTGAGAACGGAAACGGGCAGCAGTCGATTGCGGCAGCTGTCGAAGACTACCTCGAAGAAACGACGCTAACGAAGAAGCCTAAGACGCTGGCGGCCTACACGACGGCCTTGAACTACTTCACCGAATCCTGCCACAAACTCAACGTCGAGCACATTGACCGCAAGGACTTGCTCAAGTTCTCCGCCTTCCTGCGGGACGAGAAAGAGCAGGCACCACGAAGCGTGTACAACAAGTTCGAGAACGTGATGACGTTCCTGAAGGCGCATGGGATCCGTGGGCTAGTAGGCAAGAACGACTGGCCGCGGTTCACAGAGGAAGAACCAGAGATTTACGAGCAGGAAGAACTCGAAACGCTGTTTGCAAAGTGTGATGCGGAAGAGCGGCTCTGGTATGAGTTCTTCCTGATGACAGGCGAACGTGAACAGGAAGTTATGTACACATACTGGTCAGACGTCAACTTCGCTGCCAGCACAGTTCGGGTCAGCCACAAACCAGATAGAGGCTGGACACCGAAGGCATACAAGGAACGCGAGATTCCCATTCCCACGAAGCTCGTGAAGAGTCTGAAAGCGTGGAAGGCGAAGTCTGACAAAACCTGTACCCTGGTCTTCCCGACTGCCGGCTGCAAACCCAAGCTCGATTTTCTCGACGGTCTGAAAGCTGTCGCCGAACGCGCGAAGCTGGATGAAGAAAACTTCTGGCTCCACAAGTTCAGAGCGACGTTCGCCACGTGGTCGCTGTGGGCCGGCGTCGATCTGCGTACGGTTCAGCAGTGGCTCGGTCACTCTGACATGGAGAGCACGATGCGGTATCTGAAGCCGTCACGCAGCCAGCATGTGCGGGATAAGGTGAACGAGATTTTCGCTTAGTTCGAGGCGTGGGTCGTTGGTTTATAAACCCAACGATCCCTTCCGTCGGGCCGTCCGCTCGCGTGATTTCCGACGGGTCGCTTGCCGGCCTAGGTCGACTGACTCTTACTCACACGAGATTTGCAGTCCTGCCTGGGGTTTCACGCTATCTGAGTGCCAGATGTGCCAGCTAAACCGGAGTTTGGGGTTGGATGTGCCTCATCGATTACCACGAGCAAGCTTCTCGATAAGCAGGTGGTTTCTGTATTGCTCGTCATCTGGAAGCAAGCACGCGTGCAAGCGCATACCGATCTCCGCAAGCGACGATTGATGATCTCATCTGTGCTACCGCATCCCAACGGAAGTTCAAGACACTCTTCCGCCGGGATCGAACTCGCCACACTTGACTAGGTTTATTGCTATTAGTTGGCAGATTCGTATAGGCCTTCAACACTCACGTCGTGGTGGAATGAGGATGCCAGCTGATTTGTGGCATAGGAGCAAACAAAATGCCCAGGCTGTTCGATAAAACTACGGTCCCGGATTGGGTGAGAAAGTCACCACGGTATAGTGCTCGATTCGGTCCAGGGTGAACTCGGCGACGCACCCGTGCAGAGAGACGTCAGTGAACTGAGGCTGTGGCGTGTCCGGCGAAAGGACTTTCACCTCCCATTGGCTCAGGTCCTGAACCAGCCCGCTCAGCTCCAACCGGACTTTCACGTTCTCTGCCGGGGCCTGGTGATCGTAGTTGAGCAAGTGGAGAATTAAAGTCCGACCGTCGGGTTTCCCAGTCAACTGGCCCAGCAGGTGACCGCGCGGCTCCAGGCTGAGGCGAGGCCCTCCGGCTGCGGCTTCGGCGCGCGCCGTAATTCCCGGCTCCGCCTTTCCCGCCCTAATGATGACGCCCCCGCCGGCGGTGAACGTATCCAATCGGGCCTTTTGCTCGGCGGTGAGCTTGGGCAGGTCAGCCGGCATCACTAGCACCTTGAACCGGTCCAGGGGGACTCCCTTGTTCAGGTGCGCGAGCACTTTGGTCTCGAAGAAGACGCTCTGCTTGAGGAATTCGTCGGCCAGCGGGTTGTGCGGCTCTGCGGAGATCAAGGCGATTCGCGCCGCCGGCTCTGCCTGGTGATACAGCTCCCGATGGTCGACCAGGAAATGATTGTATTGAGCGATGGCCGTCCAGGCTTCCCGGGCCTCCGGCTCGCCCTTGATCAGCCCATAGAGGAATCGGCCCTCGATGTTGCGTGAGGTGGCCGCGCCGAACGTATAAGCCTCGGCGATAGAAAGCTTCTGCTCGGCTGGGCTGGGGATGCAGCGCCCGCGCGGGCCGCAGTGGTAAAGGTCGTTCTCATACTTCAGCGGCTGCCAAAGCTGCTTCTCGCCGTTCAGGAATTTGATCTTGCGCGCGTTGGCCACCTGCCAATGACCGTCCCACACCCCCGGAGTGTCCTTGCCATCCTCCTCCCAGATCACCTCGTTAATGTCGTTCATCCCAAACCGGTCCGGCGGAATATGGATATTCGCATAAACCATCACCTTGGGCCGGCCGGTCTCCCGCGCCTTCCGCTCCGCCATGCGCTGGGTTTCATCGAGCAACTGGGCCAGACCGCTGTTATGACCGATCATGTTGTCCCAGACGATCGCGTCCACGCCCGCGTCCACCGCCAGCTCCACCTTCTTCAAGAGATAAGCCCGCCAGCCCGGCTCGCGCGCGTCGGCGAGCCGGCGCTTCCATGAAATCTGCAGGTCGGTCATGGTCGGGCCAGCGTAGAACATGGGGATGCCGTGCTTCCACAGGCCGTACTTCTTCGTTTCCGGGTCGTCGCGGTAGGCGCTCTTCCAGAACATGTTAGTAGCCGAGAGGTAAGCCGACACGTGGATGCCGTTCTCATGGCAGCGGGCGATTACCTTTTTCAGGTTCTCCCGGTTCTCGTCCTCGTCCTTCAGCGACCAGCCGTTGCTCCACGTGACCCAGATCCAGTTGAACTCCGCCTGCTTGAGCAAGCCGAGCATTTGCTCGAAATCGCGGTCGTAGATGTGGCTCAGCACGTCCTTTTCTTCGGCGCTGAACTTTTCGCCCCACCAAGTTCGCTCGGCCTTCCAGCTTTCGATTTGTCCGCCGTCCAGCCGGATAAAACGAAAATTCCCCTGCTCCACCCACGGCGGCACGTCCTCGGGTTTGGCGCGATACAGTTTCGGTGCCGGCTGAAAAGATTCGGCGGAGCATAGCAGCAGGAACGCGGTGGCCAAACCAATAAATGCAATGCTTTTCCCCATTCGGACACTCTCGAAATACTTCGAGTTTCAGGTGCTCTTCACGACGGATAATGCCCAGCGAGTTTCCGACATGCTCATTCTTCCTCAAATAGCATGGGCAGCAGTTGCTTCCGCATGTCGGATATCGAGATTCTGCCACCCGCCGGGAGGAGTCACCCGCTCGACCTCGGTGGGACCCCATCTGTTCGGCTCATAGCGATAGAGTTCAGTACCCCGACTCAGCAAGGGATCGACAATCCGCCACGCTTCTTCCACATAATCTTCGCGTGCAAACAACGTCGCATCCCCCGCCATCGCGTCACCCAATACTCGTTCATACGCGTCCATTTCCTGGGAATCGCGCTGACGGCTTGCGGTCATCTCCGCCGGTTCTCCGATCAACTTTTCCCCTGGTGCCATGGTTGTCATTCCCATCGCGATCGCAACATCAGGACTGATGCGGAAGCGGAGATAATTGGAGGCAAGCACATCCGCCGGTATCACGGTAGGCGGCTTTCGCAAGCGGCACACGATTTCAGTACAGGTTGCAGGCAGGCATTTTCCAGCTCGAATGTAGAATGGAACGCCCTGCCAGCGCCAGGAATTGACCTGCAGCTTGAGCGCCACGAAGGTCTCGACCTGTGAGTGGGGAGACACGCCCTCTTCTGCCAGATATCCTCGGAACTGCCCCCGAACGACATCTGTCGATTCTAGCGCCGGGATTGCCTTGAGGACCTTCACCTTCTCATCGCGGATCGATTCGCTCTCCAGTCTGACCGGAGGTTCCATGGCCAGGTTGCTGAGGATCTGAAATAGATGATTCTGCACAACATCGCGTATCGTCCCGGTCCGATCATAGAAAGCGCCGCGGCCCTGTACCCCAAAGTCTTCCGCCATCGTGATCTGTACGCTCTCCACATAGTTGCGATTCCAGAACGCTTCCATAAACGCGTTGGCGAAGCGAAAGACAAGGATGTTATTGACCGGCAGCTTGCCCAGGTAGTGATCGATGCGAAAAATGTCTTTCTCCTCGAAATGGCGGAGCAAAAGCCGATTCAGATGCTGCGCAGATTTAAGATCAAATCCGAAGGGCTTTTCCACGATGATTCGGGCACTGGTCGTACAACTGCGACAGTGCTGCAACTGTTCCAGCACAACTTCGAAAAGTGTTGGAGGAATGGCGAGATAGTTTGCCGGGCGTCGTGTCCCCTGCAGTTCTCGGCCAAGCTGCTCAAACGTAGCGGGATCGTTGTAGTCTCCATCTACATAACGGAGAAGACGTGCGAGTTTCTCGAACGCAGCCGGATCTATTCCCCCGTGTTTTGCGAGACTGTCATGGGCCCGCGCCCGAAATTGCTCCAGATTCCAGCCGGCTTTGGCAACGCCAATGACCGGAACATCGAGATGCCCGCGTTTGATCATGGCCTGCAGGGCGGGAAATATCTTCTTGAACGCGAGATCGCCAGTGGCTCCGAAGAAAACAAGCGCGTCGGAATGGGTGTTTGACAAGGTCGTCTCCTCAGGCCACTCTTGGTTTTTGGCCGGCCTTCTCCAAATGGCCGCCGAACTGGTAGCGCATCGCAGAGAGAAGCTTGTTTGCAAAATCGGCTTCGCCTCGCGAACTAAACCGCTCGTACAGCGCACTGGTGAGAACCGGCACCGGCGCGGATTCGTCAATCGCGGCTTTTATCGTCCAACGCCCTTCGCCGGAGTCGGAAATCCTACCGGCAAACTTCGAAAGCATGGGATCGTCGAGCAGAGCGGTCGCGGTAAGATCCAAGAGCCAGGATGCGATGACACTGCCACGGCGCCAGACCTCAGCGATATCCCGC
Organism: Terriglobales bacterium; assembly: GCA_035314185.1. GTDB lineage: Bacteria > Acidobacteriota > Terriglobia > Terriglobales > Acidobacteriaceae > Acidiflorens. The sequence continues at coordinate 1,325 of DATFZT010000104.1, read as the reverse complement.
AGGTTGAAGTCGTACTGGTAGTGCTCGGGGTGACGCAACGGGGTGGTTTCCGCATCCACAACGGCGCTTGCCCGTTTCCCGATGTTGGCAGCGCGCAGGATGCCAAGGCCTTCCGCGTACGACGCCATCACGCCATACTCGATCCCGTTGTGAACCATCTTCACGAAGTGTCCGGCACCGCCAGTACCACAGTGCAAATAACCTTGCTCCGCCGTGCCGTCCAGATTCTCTCTCCCCGGGGTGCGGGGTACATCTCCCCTGCCCGGAGCCAGCGAAGCAAAGAGTGGGTCCAGGTGCTCGACCGCATCCGGGTCCCCGCCGATCATCATGCAGTAACCCCGCTCAAGCCCCCACACGCCGCCGCTTGTCCCTACATCCACGTAGTGAATTCCCCTAGTAGAGAGTTCTTGAGCTCGCCGGATATCGTCGATGTAGTAGGAGTTTCCGCCGTCGATGAGAATGTCTCCGGAAGCAAGGTGAGGCAAGAGCTCGCCGATTGTTTTGTCGACAACGGCCGCAGGCACCATCAACCACACCGCTCGCGGCGATTTCAGCTTCACGACAAAATCCGCCAGCGAAGTCGAACCAATCGCCCTCTCCTCCACTAAATCGTGGACCGCCGTCAGGGACGTATCAAAGACCACGCATTCATGGCCTTTCCTAAGGAGGCGCCGGACCATATTTGCGCCCATCCTTCCCAGCCCGATCATTCCAAGTTGCATTTGCAATCTCCTTCGTTTGATCTTCTTCACGTTCTCTCGAACAAACTCACGAACCGATCGGAATGACCGAGAGAAGAGGGAAAATTCTCATGCGTTTCCCTCTCCTTACTGGCTCTAAGCACTTTAATTGTGAGACTTACTTCTGAGGCAGAGCGATCAGGCTGCGTGTTTTGGAATCGTCACGCTCTGTTGCAGAGTGAAATCCAGTAGGGTCTCGCTAGGGATCTCCACTTCGTCTCCCTTAGTGATAATTTCCGAGGCAGCTCCCACGCCCGCCCCTGTTCCTGCCCCTATGGCCGCGCCCTTCCCGCCGCCTGCAAGCGCCCCGATGATGCTCCCAATGGCGGCTCCCCCCACAGTTCTTTTCGCGGTACTCTCTCCTTTGGACTTGCCTGAGAGTTCGTATTCTCCGGTGACCAGCGGCACAGTCTGGCCATGAACGACGATTCCCGTCAGCTCGATTTTTAGTTCTGATCTTCCAGTGAAGGTTCCGGTCTCTTTGGACTCTTCCAACCGGCCATAGACGTCTGCACCCTTCGGAACCACCACACTGCCATCTACCGAAAGAGGTTCTTCGAGCGAAGCCTGAAACCGAAATCCCAC
>DATFZT010000103.1:0-8323 GCA_035314185.1 Terriglobales bacterium | reverse complement strand
TCAGGGTGAAGGCGACGTACAGGCGATCGCGTTCGATGGCGAATCCCGCGACGGAGAACGCTACACGGGCGATGGGCGTGGCGATCAGGAGGAGCAATCCAAGTTGGATTAAGCCGCGGCCTCGACCATTCATGACGCTTTGGATGACTCCGCGGATGGTGCGGTATTCGGAGGGCTCGCCGCGAAACACGCGGTAATCGGCGGGCTCATGCGCGTGGCGGGAGAGGTAGACACACGCCCCCGACAGGACAACAGCCGCCGAGATCAGGACTCCGGTGCGGAGCAGGTTGCCGAGGATGACCTCAATGCGGCGATCTCTCCACGGTTGGGGTTTGAACGGACGCGGTTGGCGTGCGGGCGCTTGGGCGGCAGGCATCAGATCTTCCCCCAGAATCCGTTGTAGAGCATTTGCAAGCCCAGAACGAGAATCACAACGCTAAAGACGAGGCGGAGCGATTTGGTTTCGGCTTTGACCAGGATGCGACTCCCCAGTAGAGAGCCGCCCAGCACTCCTAACATGACAGGCATAGCGAGGCCGGGATCGACGTATCCGCGGCTGAGGTAGACACCGGCGCTGGCGGCGGCAGTCACACCGATCATAAAGTTGCTGGTGGTAGTGGAAACTTTAAAAGGGATCCGCATCGCCTGATCCATGGCCAGCACTTTGACGGCGCCTGATCCGATGCCAAGTAATCCGGAGAGTGCGCCGGCGCCGAACATGAGACCAAAGCCGGCTGGAACGCGCTGGACGTTATAACTGCGCGGGCCTTCCAGGTCCGGGAAACTTCCATTCAATCGCAAGCGCGTGGCCAGCGGATCGGGTGGCAGGTTGCGCTGCGCCTCGGTGCGCGGCTTGCGGGAAAGAAACGCCGAATAGAGCAGCATGGCTCCGAAGATGACCGCCAGGGCGCTGGTCGGGATCCGAGTGGCCAGGAAGGCTCCGAGCAATGCGCCGATTGTGGTCGCGATTTCCAGGAACATGCCGATGCGAATGTTGGAGAACCCTTCTTTCACATACGCGGCAGCAGCGCCGGAGGAGGTCGCGATCACGGACACCAGTGACGCTCCAATGGCGTACCGAATGTCCACGTGGAAGAAGATGGTAAGCAGGGGCACGAGGACGACCCCACCACCCAGGCCGGTGAGCGCTCCGAGAAGTCCCGCGACGAAGGAAACGATCGCAACGATGCCGGTGAATTCCAGGATGGTCATTTGAATTTCTCATAGGGTAACATTTTGTGACTTCACTTTTCCTTAGGTTGATCGGAGGGCAATTACCGGTGAGGGAAAGAATTTACACGGAGACGGCGAAGCGGACCGTACTAGCGAGGATCGCCGTGGTGATCTTCGTGGCGGTGATGGTGCATTCGACTTTGGCCGAGTCACGCCAGCAACAGACGCCGGACTCGTCGACGGCGACGAATATGACTAAGGCGGAGGGGAGCAACGGCTCCTCACGCAGAGAGTTCTACTCGCTCGAAGTAGACGGGTCGAAGCAGTGGCGGGATACAGGCCTCGACCTGCGCGGCGGCGAGAAAGTGCAGATCACGGCGGAGGGAACGATCACTTATGCCAAGGGAAATCAATTTGGCCCGGAAGGAATCCCGCGGAGCATCAAGGATGTGATTCATCAATACCCGGTGCCGAATGGAACACACGGGCAGTTGATCGGGCGTTTGGGATCGGGCGCGTCGGCGGAGGCGTTTGAGGTGGGAGCAGACGCCACGTATACGGCTCCGGTAGCGGGGCGGCTGTTTCTCGGAATCAACCAGAGTATGCGAGATGCGGAGGGAGCAACGGGAAGCTTCCAGGTAAAAATCGAAGTGTTGCATGAGGGGTTGAGCACGGCCGCGGCGACGGTGGTAGGCGGTCCACCGAAAGCACCGCTACCGGCGATTACGCCGAAGCTGCTGGATTCAATCCCGCGGCGGGTTGCGGATCAGAACCACAGCCCGGGGGATATGGTGAATATCCTGATCGTCGGGACGGAAGGGGAAATGGTCAAGGCGTTCACTACCGCACAGTGGGTGAAGGTGGACAAATCGGTGGAGAGCACGGTGCTGTCGGGGTTGATGGCCACGCTCGAGAACAAGGACTATCTGACGATGCCGATGAGCACGCTCTATTTGTTCGATCGTCCGCAGGATTACGGGTTCGCGCACGCGGAGCCGGTGCGAGTGATTATGTCGCGTAATCATTTGCGAGTGTGGAAGTCGCCGTATCAGGTGGAGGGACGTCCGCTGTGGTGCGTATCGGCGACGCACGACATCGGGTTCGAACGCGATCAGCGGAATAACGGCGTGACGCATGAAATCGATCCGGCAATTGATGGCGAGCGGGAATTTGTGAACCAGACGCTCTCCGGCACGGGACTGGTGTCAGCGCGGGGACACGTGGCACCGACGCATCCGTTGACCGAGGCAAAAACGGCGACGGGCGGGGAATTTCACTCCGATGGACGGATTCTGGTGCTGGAGCTAGCACTCACACCAAAGAGTGTGACGGCGGATCGGTAGAAGATCAGTAAGGTGTTTTCGGCCACACCCTACTGGTTTACATAGACCACGCGGGATTTTTTCACTTCGGCGTGCTGCTTCTTCAGTTCGCGGGCAGAGGTGCCCAGAGGAATGGGCTCCGGCTGGGGGAAATCCGAAAACGGCCTTTCGCCCTGGGCCGAGGTGTAACTCCCCGAAGCGAGGACGTTCCGCTCCTGAGACATGGGCGCATAAGACGCCTGCGCCGGATGATTCGGCGACGCGAAGGGCGCCGGCTCAGTACTGGTACGGGATCCGGCGTATTGCCCAAAGGCCGCCGTGGCGGAAAACAAACAGAGCACAAACAGGGTTTTTTTCATCGTAGGGTCTCCCGATTACGGAGAAAGCAACAAATCACCCGCCGGACGAAGCGGCGGATATAAGCTCTTCCAGGCAGAATAAGAGCAAGCCCGGTACCAAACTTTGCCGGGGCGAAATGGCGGGTTGGCGGGGGTTGGCGGGGGCCAGGGGCAATTATTTGCACAATTGTGGAGAGCGCACGGAACAGGCGGAATTGGCTTCCGGCGCGAAATTACGATAAGGTGACGGACATGAAAATACGAACAGGGATGCGAGCCTTTTTGACTTTGCTGGGAACCATGGCGGCGTTGGTAGCGGTGGCGTCCAGTGCCGACTACAAGGTCGTTAAGACGTGGAAGCTGGGCGGCGACGGCGGATGGGATTACCTGACCGCGGACAGCGCTGGACGTCTCTTGTTCATTGCGCGAGCCACGCGGGTGATGGTCATTAATATGGAGTCGGGTAGGCAGGTGGGCGAGATTCCGGACACGGCAGGCGTGCATGGGATAGCGCTGGATCCGGAAATCCCACGCGGATTTACCAGCAACGGCCGCGAAGATACGGTGAGCGTATTCGATCTGACGTCGCTGGCGGTAGAGAAGAAAATCAAAGTCGGCAGCGGACCTGACGCGATTCTGTATGACCCGTTTTCAAAGCGCGTTTTTACTTTTAACGCAAAAAGCCACGACACGACGGCCATCGATGCGTCCAAGGGCGAGGTCGTGGGCAAGATCGATCTGGGCGGGAAGCCGGAGTTCGCCGCGACTGACGAAAAAGGCACGGTGTTCGTAAATATTGAGGACACGTCCGAGTTGGTGGCGTTCGATCCACAGAAGCTGACGGTGAAGTCGCGGTGGAAGCTCGTCGACTGCGAAGAGCCGACGGGGCTCGCGATCGACCGGAAAAACCGGCGCCTGTTCGCCGGCTGCGGCGGAAATAAGAAGATGGCGATCGTGGATGCCGACAGCGGCAAAGTAGTGGCGACCCCTGCCATCGGAGATGGATGCGATGCGACCGCGTTCGATGCCGATCGAGGCCTGGCGTTTGCGTCGGCGGGAGACGGCACGATCACAGTGATTAAGGAAGACGGACCCGACAAGTTCACCGTGGCACAGACGGTGGCCACCCGGAAGGGAGCGCGCACCATGGCAGTCGATACGAAAGGGCATCAGCTCTTCACCGTAACCGCGAACGTGACGGGCACTCGGGAGGACAGAAAAATCGAGCCGGATTCGTTCGTGGTGCTGGTAGTCGACGCCCACTGACAGGTTGTCCCGATGAGCTAGACGACCGTGACCTGCTTGCGTAGGTCGGCAGCAAAAAGGTTCTTAGGAATCATGGCGTGGACCCCGCGCACGATGTCCACCACCTGCGTCACCCGGAAACTGACCGCGATGCTGCACAGGGCATAGGCGTCGAGTTTGGTGAGATCGGCACGCGCTGCCAGGAAGTTGATAGCGTTGCGTGCCGCCAGGGTCATGGCCACGTTCAGGTCCTTGTCCAGCCCCAAAGTGATCCAGTGAGTCGCGGTTTCCGCCACCGGCCAGGCAAAATTCTTTTGCTTGTGCAGGACCACTTGGATGCGCAATTCCTGCATGCGCGTTTCCAATGCGGAAAGATTGATTTCTCCATCGCCCTGCACCGCATGGGAATCGCCGGTAAAGAGCAGCGCCCCCGGCTTCCAAACCGGGATGAACATGGTCGAGCCTTCGGCCATTTCGCTGAGGTCGGTATTGCCGGCATGCGGGCCCGGCGGAACGGAACTGGTCACTCCCGGACTTAGCGGAGGATAGAAACCGTCTGGAGGAGCCACGCCCAGCGTCCCCTGGAAGGGCTTGAGTGGTATATGAATGTCCCGGTTAAACTCCGCCGTCATGTTGGGCAGATCGAGCTTCAGATATTTCACCTGACCTTCGGGAAAATCCTGGGCCAGCAAACCGGTTCCTAACGTCCCCGGATTATTGAACACGGCTCCCCAGTCGAACGAACGAATGCGCTTGTAGCGAACCTCCAGCACATCGCCGGGTTCCGCATTGTTGACGTAGATGGGGCCGATGATTGAGTGCGGCCCGTGTCCCGGATTGCTCACGCGTAGCTTCGCCAGGGTCTCGACCGGAACACCGGGCTGCATCTGGTTCAAAAAGTGTGACCACGTGTTGGGATAGCTGACGGTATCGCCGGAATCGACTTTGAGGATAGGATCGAGCGTGGTGTCGTAGACGCCCAGGCGCACCGTCTTCTCGTTGCTCTCGACCACGTGGACGCGGCCTTGATCGTCTTTCTCAGCCGACGCGGGCACGACCGCAACTCCACCTAGCGCATCGACTGCATGCGCAAGTTTAGTGTTCGTCAGTCGACTAAACCAGGGCCCGATACCCGCCAGCGCTCCCATAAAGCTGCTGGCGCGCAGCAGGCGTCGGCGGGACAGGCCGCGTGCGGTCAGATAGCCGTCGAGCTGCTCCTGATTCACTTCGTCCATGTGCAGAAGTCGGTCTTCCGCCCGCTTGGTGAAGGCCGCATCCTTGATGTCTTCGCGAAACACGCCTGTGCCCTTCTCCTCGCCGCATCCGAAGAGGTTCCCGCAATGGTGACGATGGGGTTGAGGCGTGCTTTCGTGGTCCTGCTGGGGATCGAGATCGTGTGGCATCGTTTCCTCCTCTATCGGTTATTGATCCATAAAGAGAAGTTGGTTGACGACAGGCATAGAGCGTTACCCAGGGCAAGTGCGCGCATTATACCGCATGATATTCGCGTCCCCAGGGTGAGTCGTCCATGGCACGGGACACGGCCAATGGGACACCCCTTTAGTAACCTCCCTCTTCATCCCCCTTTAACACTTCGCCGTCTACAATATTAGTAGACAAATAAATTGTGGGGTGTAAGTAGTGGATAGCGTAACTAGAACTCGCGAACGGCAGAAACTGATGGTGGAATTGCTGGAAAGAAAGATACGCATGCGTGCGCAACAGCTCTACGACGAGCACGGACAGGTCGAAGGACGAGACTTGGAAGACTGGGTCAGAGCCGAAAAGGAAATTCTGAAATCGAGCATTCTTGCTCCGCTGTGGAAAAAACGCCAGGAACGGGATCTGGTGGAAGTATGAAGTAGAGCGTGACCGCATAAAGCTTAAGAGTGTCCAGCAGTGTTGCGGTGCGTTGCCGGCCCGCAAACTCAAGTCTTATAAACTCAAACCATGGCTGACGCCAGGCCAGAACGTAGCTCGAGCCGTACGGCTCTTGGCGTCGCCGCGCTTCGAGCCGTGCACCAACTTCTGGACGGCGAGCCCAAAATTCTCCACGACCCAGTCGCCGTGCGCCTGCTGGACGCGGACGTGCTCCAGCAAATTCGATCGAACCCTGCGCGCAGCGACGAACCTCTGATCAAAGGATTACGTTCCCACGTAGTTCTGCGAAGCCGCTATGCGGAAGAGCGCATGGCTCAGGCAGTGCAACGGGGCGTGCGTCAGTGTGTGATTCTGGGCGCGGGTTTCGATACATTTGCCTATCGCCAACCCGACTGGGCGCGCAGCTTGCGTATTTACGAGGTCGATCACCGAGCCACGCAAGAGGACAAGCGCCAAAGACTGCAGTCGGCCGGTATTCCCATTCCGGCGAATCTGGAATTCGTAGCCATCGACTTCGAATCAGTCTCGTTGCGCGAAGGGCTGCAAACCAGTACTCTCAACTTCTCCGAGCCCGCTTTCTTTTCCTGCCTGGGCGTGTTGGTTTATCTGAGCCAGGAAGCAGCGAACGCCATTTTCCAGCTGGTCGCGGCCTTCCCCGCGCGCAGCGAAATTGTCTTTACTTTCTCCCCGCCGGATTCCCCGAACTCCGGCAATGATGCCGAAAGTCGCATCGCCCTGGCTAATATGGCGAATGCCTTGGGAGAACCCTGGCAGACACATTTCGAACCTCAGACGCTCATGCGCGATCTTCGAGCGCTGGGGTTTTCGGCGATCTCATTCCTGAGTTCGGAAGCAGCGGACCAGATTTATTTTCAAAGCCGCAACGACGGGCTACACGCGCCTCGTCGAGGAGGCATTTGTGCCGCCATCGTCGCCGGTCAGGTCGTCAGTCACGTTGGCAGTCACGAAGGTGGAAATCCGCAGCAGGAATAGCGCGGAAGACAGGCTGAGCACCGGGCCGGCGATACTGAACAGCGCCCTGCCCGCGGTCCCGGGCGCACCCGCAAAATATGCGTCCAGCACAAATGCCATGACGCAGGTCGCGCCAACCGGCATGAGCCACGATTTTGGAAGGCGCTTCAGGTTGGGGATGGCGGTGGGCAATAGCCACAAAAAGATGTACCAGAGATTCCGATCGTGCAACGAGGAAGTGAAGTGGCCGAAGTAGTTGTTGGAGTGATGAAGAGCGAGTCCGAACTGCAGCGGACTCGCAAAGCTGCCGGTGATCGACCATTGCAGGCCGATCATCGCGGCAAGACTTAGCGCCCAACTGATCAGGATCCACGCGGCGCGCGGCAGGAAATGATTCCGAGAGGGATCAGAATTTCGATCGTTCCGGGTTGAGAACCACCAGGCGGATGTAAACACAATGCTGAAGGGGATGAACGACTCCTTAGTCAGTGTTCCAAGCACCGCGATCACGGGCAATGCCCACAGTTCGCATTCCGACAAACTCCAGAGCAGTGCCAGCAGAAAGAAGCCTTCGCCGGCGTCCACCAACCCAACAAGACGAAGATTCGGGACGGCGAAGTTGACCAGGTAGAACAAAGCGCCCACTAGTCCGGCGGCAGAGTTGCCCAGTTCACGGTTCCCCAGAATGACGATAAGAACAGCGGTTCCGGCGACGGACAGAGAGTCGGCAACGAGAAGCCCGAACATCACCGGATCCCAGGTTCCGAATCGTCCTTGCGCGAACCGGTAAAACGGCTTGGCCAGCCAAGGAACCAGCACGCGGAAGCGAACGTGCCCGGCGTCGGGAACAGGCGTCCCGGATACGAGCGCCGCGTAGTTCCTGACATCGGAGAGCCCCGGCGTTCGGCGCGGATCGAATCGGTTGAGGACTGGATAGCCCAAGCCGCAAGCGATCAGGAAGAAAATGCAAAAGAGCAACGCGACTCTCGCACCCGCGATTTTCGTTTGCTTGCCAGGCACGGTTGTCATTCGCCTTTGTCTCGGCGAAGGGTAGCGTCAGGAGCACGGCATTGCAACTCAAATTCTCCGCGCACGTTCGGCCTCCTCTGTGTTCCCCTCTGTGTTCCCCTGTGCCCCCTGCGGTGAAGACTTTTTCTTACCCAAAGTTCACCGTGGAACACAGGCGGAGCTTGGCGAGCTTGGCTTTTGCAGAACGAATCTGTTAGCTTTCAGCGTCGGCATGTGACGGAACTTTTTGCGGAAATCTCGGTGGAGGATAAACGTGGGATCTAAGAAATTCTGGTGGGGCCTGTTTTTTTCTGCGATGTTTGTTGTCTCGCCGCAAGCGCAACAACTGTCGCCAGCTGACGAAGCGACGCGGCGACTGGCGCT